>NZ_JBQCCF010000018.1:0-50584 GCF_051962475.1 Dyella sp. | reverse complement strand
GTCCGTCGCCACCGTCCGCCCCACCGCGCGCAGCGGTGGCCCGGGGGCGCTGCTCGCGGTGGTGGCTGCGCTGGGTATGGCAGGGATCGTGGCCGTCGTGGCCGGGCTGCTCCTCACCGGTGCCGCGGCGGCCTCGCTCGTGGCCGATCCCGGGGCGGTGACCCGCTGGGGACTGCCTCTCGCGCGGGTCGTCAACGACGTGGCGGCGAGCCTCACCATCGGGCTGCTCGTGCTGGCGGCCGTGGCGTTGCCGGTGACGGGCGCGACTGGGCGACCGGCCCGGTCGAGCGCTGCCCGGCCGCAGGTCGACGGCGTCACCGCGTGGGCGGTGCGCGTCGCCGCGGCCACCGGCGTGGTCTGGGCGGTCGCGGGTGTGGTCGTGCTGGTGCTGAGCTACGCGCGGCTGGCCGGCGTGGCGCCGTCCGACCCGGCGTTCGCGAGCCAGCTCGGCAGCTTCGTCACGACGATCGACCTGCTGCGCTCGCTGCTCGTCAACGTGCTCGTGGTGGCGGTGGTCGCCACCGGCGCCGATCCGGACAAGCTCACGCTGGGCCAGATCATGAGCCGACCGGTGGTTACCTGCACCGAATCCGAAGGTCTGTTCGCCGCCATCCTCACCATGCGCGAGCACGGCGTGCGCCGCCTGCCGGTGCTCAACGCCAAAGGTGGCTTGGCCGGCATGATCAGCGCCGACGACATCTACGGGGCCCTCGGCGCGCAGATGGTCGACCTGGGCGAGGCGCTGACCCGCGAGGAGACGCGCGAGATGCAGGAACGACCCTGAGCCGACGCGACCGCTGCCGGTGCCGTCTCAGTCGAAACGGCCGCGCCCCAGCAGCCCCAGCAGAAAGGCGCCGGCCGCCACCGTGCCGATCAGCACCCACGGCTGTTCGCGCACACGCTCTCGCGCACGCGCCATGCGCCGACCGGTACGTCCGGCCGCTTCGCGTTCGAGTTCCACCAACTGGTCACGCACGGAGACCAGCTTGGCCCGCGCTTCCTCGGCCAGGCCGCCGGCGTCATCGGCGGCATCGTGCAGCAGCCGCTCGAGATCGCTGTTGATCAGGCCCAGGTCGCGGCGCAGTCGATCGGTATGGATGAGTTGGTTCACGGTGCACTCCTTCGATCAGGATCGTCGCCACCCTAGCCCCGGCTCGCGCGTCATCAGTTGATACGCGTCAAACGGTGGCTCCGTGGCGATGCCTACAGTGCCCGGCACAGACCATCGCAGGCATGCCCCAACGGGCAGGAGGAAGCAATGACATCGACGTGGATTCTGGTTGCCGACGCCGCGCGCGCCCGGGTGTTCGAGGCCACCGGACGCAGCGAGCCCTGGCAGGAGGTGGCGTGCTTCGCCAACCCCGATGGCCGCGCCCCGGGACGCCATGCCACTACCGAGCGCGCCCCGCGTGTGAACGAGAGCATGGGCAGCGCGCGGCATGCGATCGAGCCGCACACCAGCCTGCGCGACAAGAGCACCGAGCGCTTCGCGCACATGCTCGGGCAAGCGCTGGAGCGCGGCCGCAACGACCAGCGCTACGAGCGCCTGGTGCTGGTGGCGCCGCCGCGTTTCCTGGGCGCGCTGCACGGCGTGATGGACAAGCAGCTGAGCCACTGCATCAGCGGCGAAGTGCAGCACGATTTCACGGCCCTGCCGGGCGAGGAGATTCGCAGCCGACTGCCGCACCAGTTGCTGGCCTGAGCGGTGGCTGCATCGCCGGCACGCCGCGTAACCGCGGCGCGCCGGTCGACGGGCTTCAGCTCACCGAAATGCGCCGGCTGGCGCCGTTGCCGCTCTTGGGCAGGGTGAGAGTGAGCACGCCTCCTTCGTAATGCGCGTCGGCCTTGGCGCTGTCGATCTCCGCCGGCAGGCTGAAGGCGCGATACACCTTGCCGTAGTAGCGCTCGCTGCACAGCGTGTGCTCGTCGTCCTTCTGCTCGCTGCTGCGCTTCACCTCGGCGCTGATCGCTACCTGGTTGCCTTCCACCGACACCTCGATGTCACCCTTGTCCACGCCGGGCAGGTCGGCCTTGACCAGGTAGGCGTTGTCTTTTTCGGTCACGTCCAGGCGCATGTCCGGCGCCATCTCCATCTCGCGCCACAGTGGCTGGCTGGCCAGGCTGCGGAACATGTCGTCGAAGCGGCTGATCGGGAAGCTGCTCATGGGGTCCAGCCGGGCAGCGGCCTTGAAGGGATTCCAGCGGGCAAGTGTGGTCATGGGGTGGTCCTCCAGAATGAGAGCGGCGCAGCGCCATTGCCGCGCGTCGTCGAGTCTGCGGCGGCACAGCGGCACCCGCGTTGATGCAGGTCAAGCCTGCCGTGACGGTTCATCCGGGACGCGCCGTCACTGCCGTTTTACCGGTGCGGGTGTACTTTGTTGCGGTTGCCTGCGCGGAGCCCGCGCCGTCACTCCCCGATGTTTTCGCCAGCCACCGCCGCTTCCGGAGAAGTCGCCATGACCGAGCGCCCGCCCGCCCCCACCCCGCCCGCCGATCGCGCCGATGAGGTGCACGTCACCCTGAGCCGGCGCGGCTTCCTGCAGATGGTCGGCATGACCGGCGCGGCCACCACGCTGGGCCTGGGCGGCCACGCACTGGCCGCCACCGCGATGGCGCACATGCCGGCGGGCGAGGCGGCTGCGGACGACATGAGTCAGGTCACCGTGCGGCTCACCGTCAACGGCCAGCCGCAGACGCTCACCGTCGACCCGCGCACCACCCTGCTCGACGGTCTGCGCGAGCACCTGCACCTCACCGGCACCAAGAAGGGCTGCGACCACGGCCAGTGCGGCGCCTGCACCGTGCACGTGAACGGCCGGCGGGTGAACTCCTGCCTGAGCCTGCTGGCCATGCACGAGGGTGAAGAGGTGACCACCATCGAAGGCCTCGGCCAGCCCGGCCATCTGCACCCGATGCAGCAGGCGTTCGTGGAGCACGACGGCTACCAGTGCGGCTACTGCACCTCCGGCCAGATCATGTCGGCCACCGCGCTGCTGAAAGAGCCCTGGGGCCCGGACGATGCAGACGTGAAGGAAGCCATGGCCGGCAACATCTGCCGCTGCGGCGCGTACCCCAACATCGTCGCGGCGATCCAGCAGGTCCGGAAGGGCTGAGGAGACACACCATGCAGGCATTCACTTTTCTCCGCGCCACCGACGCCCGCCAGGCGATCGATGCCGGCGCCCATTCCCCCACCGCCCAGCAGGGCGCCAGCGTGCGCTTCGTCGCAGGCGGCACCACCCTGCTCGACCTGATGAAGCTCAACGTGGAAACACCCGCGCAGGTGGTCGACATCAACCGCCTGCCGCTGGCCAAGGTAGAGCACACGCACGAAGGCGGCCTGAAGATCGGCGCGCTGGTGCGCAATGCCGATCTGGCCAACCACGCCGAGGTGAAGCGCAATTACGCCGTGCTGTCCGAAGCGCTGCTGGCCGGCGCCTCGGCCCAGCTGCGCAACATGGCCACCACCGGTGGCAACCTGCTGCAGCGCACGCGCTGCATGTACTTCCGCGACGAGCACATGCCCTGCAACAAGCGCGAGCCCGGCAGTGGCTGTCCGGCCATCGACGGCGCCAACCGCAGCCTGGGCATCCTGGGCACCAGCGCGCACTGCATCGCCACCAACCCCAGCGACATGAACGTGGCGCTGGCCGCGCTGGAGGCGCGCATCGTGATCCAGGGCGCCAAGGGCGAGCGCACCGTGCCGATCGCCGACTTCTTCTTGCTGCCGGGCGACACGCCGCAGCACGAGACGGTGATGCAGCCGGGCGACCTGATCACCCACGTGCTGCTGCCGCCGCCGAAACGCGGCGCGCGCTCGCACTATCTCAAGCTGCGCGACCGCGCCTCCTACGAGTTCGCGTTGGCCTCGGCCGCCGTGGTGCTCGGTACCGAGGACGGACGCATCACCCACGCCCGCGTGGCGCTGGGCGGCGTGGGCACGCGGCCGTGGCGGTCGGTGGAAGCGGAGCAGGCACTGGTCGGCCAGCGCGCCGGTCCGGAGGTCTTCGCCGCCGCCGCAAACGCCGCGCTGCGCGACGCGAAGCCGCAGAGCGAGAACGCCTTCAAGGTGGAGCTGGCCAAGCGCTGCCTCACCCACGCCCTTGCCACCGTGGCCGCCGCGTAAGCGCCGCGCAGGAGAGACAACTCATGGCACCCGACGCATACCGCACCCTGCCCGCCCTGGGCCACGGCCACGCCCGCGTGGACGGCCCGCTGAAGGTCAGCGGCGCCGCCCGCTACAGCTCCGACTACCACTTCCCCGGCCTGCTCTACGCCGTGCCGGTGGGCGCCACCATCGCCCACGGCGAGGTGGCGTCCATCGACGACTCCGCCGCGGCCGCCATGCCCGGCGTGCGCAAGGTCTACACCCGCGCCAACATCGGGCGCTTCTACAAGCCCGGCAAGTCCGGCTATATCGACGAGGCCCGCCCGCCGCTGGACGACGACACCGTGCGCTACTACGGCCAGTACGTGGCGCTGGTGGTGGCCGACACCTTCGAGCAGGCCACCGCCGCGGCGCGCGCGGTGAAGGTGAGCTACCGCAACGTGCAGGCACCGGACGTGCGCATGCAGCTCAGCGCCGAGGAAAAGCAGACCACCGATTCCGAGCGCGGCGACGTGGACAAGGCCCTGGCCGGCGCGCCGGTGACGGTCGACCAGACCTACACCACGCCACCGGAGACGCATAACCCGATCGAGCTGCATGCCAGCGTCGCCACCTGGGACGGCAAGGCGTTCACCCTGTACGAAACCACCCAGTCGATCATCAACCACCGCGACGTGATGGCGCAGATGCTGGGCGTGCCCAAGGAGAACGTGCGCATCGTTACCGAGTTCCTCGGCTCGGGCTTCGGCGGCAAGCTGTGGCCGTGGCCGCACGCGCTGCTGGCCGCCGCCGCGGCGCGCGACCTGGGCAAGCCGGTGAAGCTGGTGGTGACGCGACAGATGATGTTCCACAACGTGGGCCATCGCACCAACACCCAGCAGCGCATGCGCCTGGGCGCCACCCACGACGGCAAGCTTGTCGCGCTGCGGCAGGACTTTCTCTATCGCACCTCGCGCACCGACCACACCAAGGAGGACTGCGGCGAGGCCACTGCGTTCCTGTATTCCACGCCCAATCTCAAGATCACCAGCGGCTGCGCCCGTCGCGACATCGCACCCAACACCGCCATGCGCGGCCCCGGCGCGGTGCCCGGGCTGTTCGCGGTGGAGTCGGCGATGGACGAGCTGGCGCTGGCGCTGAAGATCGATCCGGTAGAGCTGCGCCTGCGCAACGAGCCGACCGTCGACGAGAGCACCCATCTGCCGTTCTCCTCGCGTCACATGAAGGAATGCCTCACCGAAGGCGCCGCCCGTTTCGGCTGGGCCAAGCGCAATCCGGCCGTCGGTTCCATGCGCGCCGACGGCAAGGTGCTGGGCTGGGGCGTGGCCTGCTGCGCGTGGATGGCGCAGCGCCTGGCTGCGGAAGTGTCGGTGCTCCTCAACGCCGACGGCAGCGTGCGCGTGGCCAGCGGCACGCAGGACATCGGCACCGGCACCTACACCATGCTGGCGCAGATGGTGGCGCACGATCTCGGCATCGGGATCGATCGCGTGAAGGTGGTGATCGGCGACAGCGCGCTGCCGCCGGGTCCGCTGTCGGGCGGCTCGATGGTCACCGGCTCGCTGGTGCCCGCCGTGGCGCAGGCCACCGGCAAGGCGGTGGAGCAACTGCTGCAGACGGCCAGCGGCCACGGTGCGTTCCAGGGCGCCAAGGCCGAGCAGCTGGCCTTCACCGACGGTCGCGTACATCTGCGCAGCAGCACGCCCGATGAAGGCGTGCCGTTCGCCGACATCCTGGGCCAGGCGCGGCTGGCGCACGTGGAGGGCAAGGGCACCTCGCGCGACAGCTTCGGCGACGCCGAGTCGAAGAAGTACTCCATGCACTCCTACGGCGCGCACTTCGTCGAGGTGACGTGGGAGCCGGCGATCGCCCGGCTGCGGATAAGCCGCGTAGTCACGGCGATCGACGCCGGACGCATCATCAACCCGATGACCGGGCGCAACCAGATCGAAGGGGCCATCGCCATGGGCGTGGGCATGGCGCTGTTCGAGGAGACGCAGTACGAACGCCGTCACGGCAAGGCGATCAACAGCAACCTGGCCGACTACGTAATGACCACCCACGCCGACGCGCCGCAGATCGATGTGCTGTTCCTCGACTACCCGGACACCAAGCTCAATGCGCTGGGCGCCCGCGGCATCGGCGAGATCGGCCTGGCCGGCTTCGCCGCCGCGGTGACCAACGCCGTGCACCACGCCACCGGCGTGCGCGTGCGCGATCTGCCGGTGAAGATCGAGCATTTGCTCACGTCGACGGTCGCCTGACTGACCTCTTCGCGCTCGTGCGGCATGCCCTCAATGGGCATGCCGCCATGGCGGCTGCGCGCACCTCCCTGGCAGCCGTTACCATCCCTTCGTTCCCTCCGCGAAAAGGCACCGCGTGACTCACGTCGACTTCCGCCCTGCCCCACGATGAACTCACCACACGAACTGATCCGGCTGCTCGACGCCCTGCGCGCACTGCGCGCGAACGGTGAGCCACGCGCCGCGCTGGCTACGCTCACCCGTACACGCGGCTCCACCTTCCGCCGGCCCGGCACGCACATGCTGGTGCTGCACGACGGCCGTGTGGTGTGCGAGCTCTCCGGCGGTTGCCCGCAACGCGACATCGTGGCGCGCGCGCTGGAGGTCATCGCCCACGGCGCGCCGCGGCGGGTGACCTACAACAGCGAGTCCGGGCTCGACGTGCTGATGGAAATGGGCTGCGGCGGCGAGCTGGAGATCCTCATCGAGCCGCTGGCGCCGGCAGGCGCGACCGCGTTCGCCGACAGCCTCGCGCAGTGCCTGGCGGCCCGCATCGATGCGCAACTGGCCACGCTGTTCGCTGTCGACGGCCAGTTGATCGCCCCGCAGCGGATGGTGTGGAGCGCGCAGCAGGTGTTGTTCGACGGCATCGACGATGCGGTCATCGGCGCCGTCATCGCCAATGCCTGTGCAACGCACCGCCTGCGCGGGGCCACTACACAGCAGCTCGCTTCGCCGCATGGCACGCTCGACGTGCTGATCGAATCGGTACAGCCGCCGCACGCGCTGATGGTGATCGGCTCCAGCGCAGCAGCCCGCGCGCTGTTGCCGCTGTCCACCGCACTGGGCTGGCAGACCACCCTGGTCGATCACGATCCGGCACAGCTGCAGTCGCCCGATCTGCCCGCTGGCCTGTGCACGCTGTGCACCACGCCGGAGCAGCTGCAGCAGGCGCTACCGCTGGACGCGCACAGCTCGGTGGTGGTGATGACCCACAATCTGGAGCGCGACATCGCCTGGCTCGCTGCCCTGCGTGGCGCGCCGGTGGCCTATGTCGGCTCGCTCGGCTCGCGCGAGCGGGTGTCGCGCATGCGTCACGCCTCCGAGCTCAACGGCCTGCGCCTGCACGCCCCGGCGGGGCTCGACATCGGCTCGGAGACGCCGGAAGAAATCGCCCTGGCGGTGGCCGCCGAGATCATGGCGGTGATCAACGCGCGCAGCGGCGGCCCGCTGCGCGACAACGACGGCGCCATCCACGGATGAACGCGTCGTCGCCGGTGATCGTGCTGCTTGCTGCCGGCGAAGCGAGCCGCTTCGGCAGCCTCAAGCAGCTGGCGATGATCGACGGCGAACCGATGGTGCGCCGTGCGGCCCGTCAGGCCCTCGCCTGCGGCGTGCCGGTGCTCGCGGTGCTCGGTGCTGGCGCCGAGCGGGTGGCTGGTGCACTCGCCGATCTGCCGCTGCAAACGGTGATACACGACGGCTGGCGCGACGGCCTGGGCAGCTCGCTGGCCGCCGGCGTGCGCGCCGTGCAGCACGCCCAGCCGCAAGCCAGCGGGGTGCTGGTGATGCTGGCCGACCAGCCGCGTCTGGGCAAGGCGCTGCTTGGACATCTGCTCGACGAGCACGCGCGCTCGCCTGGGAAGATCATCGCCACTGCCCAATCCGGCGGAGCCGGTCCACCGGCACTGTTTCCACGTTCGGACTACGAGGTGCTCGCCCAAGCCCGCGGCGCGCAAGGAGCGAAGTGCTGGTTGCGCCAAGAGCACGCGCGGGTGCTGGAAGTGGATCCTGCGCCCTACGGCGCAGACCTTGCCGACATCGACACTCCAGACGATCTGCATCGCGCCAGCGCTGCGCCCTGACGGACATCCAGACGTCTATCCGTCAACCCGCGGGCGAGCTTGCCAACCGCGATTCCTGGGTTACCATGCGCGCCATCCGGAGATGGCATTCCTCCGCGAACCGCCGCCCCCCATCGGCTGATGATGCCTACGTACCCCTGGACAGGGAGACGTAGGCGTGTGCCCGCGGTTCGGCCTGTCCAGGTTTTGAGCAACCTCGAACCTGGAAAACTCCCGATGAAACGTTTCTCCGTACCCGAACAGGCGGCCATGGTGCCGCTGCTCGGGCGCTGGCTGGTGCTGTCGGCCATCGTCGGCGTGCTGGTCGGCGTGGCCTCCGCCCTGTTCCTCTGGTCACTCGACTGGGCCACTGCCGTGCAGACCTCGCGCGGTTACATGCTCGCCCTGCTGCCATTCGCCGGGCTGCTGGTCGGCTGGGTGTATCACCGCGTCGGCAAGGACGTGGAAGGCGGCAACAACCTGCTGCTGGACGAGATCCACGATCCCAAGAAGATCGTGCCCAAGCGGATGGCCCTGCTGGTGTTCGCCGGTACCGTGGTCACCCACTTGTTCGGTGGATCGGCCGGCCGTGAAGGCACCGCCGTGCAGATGGGCGGCACCCTGGCCGACCAGGTTACCCATCGGCTGCGCCTGGGCACGGAAGATCGCCGCATCCTGCTGATGGCCGGCATCAGCGCCGGCTTCGCGTCGGTATTCGGTACGCCGCTCGCCGGCGCGATCTTCGGCCTGGAGGTGCTGGCCATCGGCAGGATCCGCTACGACGCCCTGCTGCCTTGCGTGCTTTCGGCGGTCATTGCCGACCAGGTGACGCTGGGACTGGGCACCCATCACGCGCTCTACGCGATGGGCGCGGTCCCCGCGATCGGCATTGGCGGCCTGCTGGCTACGGTAGCAGCGGGCATCTGCTTTGGGCTGGTGGGCATGCTGTTTGCCGACGCCACGCACGCGCTCTCTGCACTGTTCAAGCGCGTGATCAAGTACCCGCCACTGCGGCTGTTCGTCGGCGGTGCGTTGGTGGCCGCGTTCGCCTTTGCGCTGGGCAGCCGTCAGTACCTGGGGCTGGGCATCCCGACGATCCAGGCGGCTTTCGTGCATCCGCTGCCGCCGTACGACTTCGCCGGCAAGTTCGGGTTCACCGCGCTGACCCTCGCCTCCGGCTTCAAGGGCGGCGAGGTCACGCCGCTGTTCTTCATCGGCGCCACCCTGGGCAACGCCCTGGGCCACGTACTGCCGCTGCCGTTCTATCTGCTCGCCGGCCTGGGGTTCGTGGCCGTGTTCGCCGGTGCGGCGAACACGCCGAACGCCTCCACGGTGATGGCGATCGAGCTCTTCGGTCCTGCTGTGGGCTGTTATGCGGCACTGGCCTGCGTGGTCGCTTACCTGTTCTCCGGACACACCGGCATCTACCGCTCGCAACGCGTGGGGCATGCCAAGCACCTGTCCTGGCCCGAGGGCATCCGCCTGGCCGATATCCCTGCGCTCCGGCGCACCCGTCTGGCTGCCGCCACCGACTCCGCTTCCTGATTCCACGAGACTCTCATGAACAATCTCGCTGCCCTTCGCCTCTACTTCCACCAATCGGCCCGGCTCGAACCACGCACCGTATGGGATCGCCTCAATGCCCGATCCGTCGCCGACCACGTGCTCAAGAACGCCCACCTGGAGGGAATCGGCCAGGTGCTCGTGCACCAGGTGCACAGCGGCTACCTCGCCGGCGACAAACCCAGCGTGCGGCACATCGAAGGCGCCCATCCGCGCCTTCCTCACTGTATTGAACTGATCGACCTGGAGAGCACATTGCGCGAGTTCTGGGCCAAGCATGGAACCTTGCTGAAGGAGGTCCGTGCGCTGTTCATGCCTTGCGAGGCCTTGCTGCCGGAAAACGCATGATCCGAGGCGCCAGGGACGGCGCCCGAAGCATCCGTGGCCATGGCCGTACCCCGGCCACGGCACCCTCAGGCACCGGATACCACGCCATCGTCGTCGAGTACGTAACGCAGCCCCAGGTCGAGCGCGTCGGCCGCTGCCGGACGCGCGTAGAGGTAGCCCTGCACGGCATCGCAGCCGTGTGCGCGCAGCCACAGTGCCTCTTCCTTGCGCTCCACCCCCTCGGCCACGGTACTGATGCCCAACGCCCGGGCCATCTGCAGCATGGAGTTGACGATCGCCTGGCTGTCGGAGAGGCGATCCACGTTGCGCACGAACGAGGCGTCGATCTTCACCCGGGTGATCGGCAGCCGCTTGAAATGCGACAGGCTCGAGTAGCCGCGACCGAAGTCGTCGATGGCGATAGCGATGCCCATGCCGGCAAGGCGGATCAGGTGGGTGCGCAGTTCCTCGTCCAGGTGCAGCGCGACGGTCTCGGTGATCTCCAGTTCCAACAGCTGGGTACGCAGCCCGGTGGCGATGATGGTGGACTGCACGAAGTCGACGAAGCCGGCCTGGCGCAGCTGCACGGGCGACACGTTGATCGCCACCGGCCCGTCGTAGACGCCATCGGCCAGCCAGCGGCACACCTGCGCCAGCGTCTCGCGCAGCACCCACTGCCCCAGCTCCACGATCTGCCCGCTGCGCTCGGCCACCGGGATGAACTCGCTGGCCTTGATCTCCATGCCGTTGGCCTCCCGCCATGCGCACAGCGCCTCCAGTCCGACGATGCGCCCGCTGGCCAGGCAGAACTGCGGCTGGTAGCGCACATGCAGGCGATCCAGCGCCAGCGCCTGCCGAAGGCCCTGCACCAGTTCCACGTAGCGCCACGCTTCGCGGCGCATGCTCGGGTCGAACTGCACCACGCGATCGCGTCCTGCCTGCTTGGCATGGCACAGGGCGGCATCGCCCGCGCTGAGCAGCGTATCTACGTCTGCGCCGTGCTCGGGCCACCAGGCGATGCCGATGCTGCAGGTGCGAGCCACCGCGAAATCCTCGTCGCCGGCGGTGCCGGCCACCGCGCTGCGGATGTTCCTGGCCAGCACGATCGGCGCCATCGGCGTCTGTGGCCGGGTCATGACGGCAACGAACTCGTCGCCGCCGAAGCGCCCCACCATGACGTCCTCGTGGGCGAACGCGCCGATGCGGGTGGCGACCTCGCGCAGGTGCAGATCGCCGCTCGGGTGTCCCTGGGTGTCGTTGATCAGCTTGAAGTGGTCGATGTTGATGAACAGCACCGCCATCTGCTGGCGCCCCGGCGCCTCGCGGATCGCCCGCGCCACGCGCTCGCGCAGGGCGTTGCGGGTGAGCAGGCCGGTCAACGGATCGATGCCCGCCTGCAGGCGTTGCAGCTCCTGTTCGCGCAACTGGGCGGTGACGTCGAGGCACATGACCACATCGACCTCGTCGTCGGCGCGGCTGAGATGGGTGCTCAGCAAGCGCACGTCGAACTCGCTGCCGTCGGCGCGTCGGTGCTTCACCAACTGCTCGCTGCACCGCCGGCTGCTGAGGTCGCTGGCGCACAGCGGGCCGCCGGCCGCCGCGTCCAGGTCTCGCAGACACCGCGCCAGCCTTGGCGACGAGCCGACCCCGTACACCTCCCGCGCGGCGCGGTTCGCATGCAGGATCAAGCCGCGGTCGGGTTCCACCACGAAGCAGGGAATGGGCAGGTCGTCGATCAGCTCCGCATAACCCTGCTCCAGCCGTTCGATCTCGCTGCGGCTCTCGATGAAGCGGCGAATCGCCCGGTGCTGCAAGCCGTGGATGAACAGGGCCGAGAAGGCCACGAACACCACGCCCTTGGTGGCGAAGTACAGGTCACGCCAACGGCCAGGCGGCAGCCATCCTCCCACCGTATCGGTGACCGCCAGCCAGACGACGCCCGCCAAGGCGTAGCGCCAGGCCAGCCGTCCCGATTGCCGCTGCAGGTCGCTCCAGGGGGAAGGTGTCGGTTGCTGCATAAGTCAACGCTCCGCGCAGGTAGGTGTTCCGTGCACAGGCCGCCGGGTGTCCCGTTGCGGCCACCCGGCCGTACGTCGCACCGCGACGACGGCCGGGCCAGACTCGCCTAGAACTCCTTCCAGACCGATTTGTCCTCGGCCCGATGTGGCCGCTCCGACGCGAGCCGCCGCTCGACTGCGTGGCCATGCGCCCGGTGTGCGCGATTGATCCGTGTCTCCGGCTCGGCGCGGGCCGATGCCGATGGCGTCTCTTCCGTGTGGAAGTAGGCCACCTGCCGGCGCAGGCTCATGGCCTGCTCCTCCATGGCGCGGCTGGCCGAGGCGGCCTCTTCCACCAGCGCGGCGTTCTGCTGCGTAACCTCGTCCATCTGCGTCACGGCCATGTTCACCTGCTCGATGCCGGCGGATTGTTCGGTGCTCGCCGCGGCAATCTCGGCCACGATGTCGGTGACCTTCTTGATGCTCTCGACGATCGCCGACAGCGCGCGCCCGGACTCGTCCACCAGTCCCGAACCCATCTTCACGCGCTCGACGCTGTCGCCGATCAGCGTCTTGATCTCCTTGGCCGCCAGCGCGCTGCGCTGGGCGAGATTGCGCACCTCGGATGCGACCACGGCGAAGCCGCGGCCCTGGTCTCCGGCACGGGCCGCTTCCACCGCAGCGTTCAGCGCGAGCAGGTTGGTCTGGAAGGCGATCTCGTCGATCAGGCCCACGATGTCGGCGATCTTCTGGCTGGAAGCGGAGATCGCGCCCATCGCTTCGACCGTCTTGCTGACCACGGCGCCGCCGTGCTCGGCCTGTTCGCGTGCGCCCCGCGCCAGCTGGTTGGCGTGCGAGGCGTTCTCGGCGTTCTGCTTCACGGTGGCGGTCATCTGCTCCATCGAGGCCGCCGTCTCTTCCAGGCTGGAGGCCTGTTCCTGCGTGCGCTGGCTCAGGTCGTCGTTACCCTGCGCGATCTGCCGTGCCGCCGTGCTGACCGATTCGGAGCCGGCGCGCACGTCCTGCACCACCTCGGCGAGCTTGGCGTCCATGTCGGCCAGCGATTGCAGCAGGCGGCCCACCTCGTCTCCCGAGATGCGCTCGATACGGTTGTTGAGCTTGCCGCCGGCGATGTTGTTGGCCACGCGCATGGCCTCGGCCAGCGAGCGCGAGATCGAGCGCACCAGCTGGAAACCGATCCCTCCGCTCAGCAACAGCCCAAAGGCAATGGACGCCATGGTGGTTTTGGCCGAGCGTGACGCCCGTTGCTCATCGGTGGCGTAAGCGGTCGCCGAGATCTTGTTCTGCAGCGTAAATAAATCGCCGATATCGCCTCGCAGCGACGTGTAACTTTTTTCGCCGACGCCATCCATGGCCTGCATGGCCTGGTCGTATTGCTTGGCGTCCAGTGACTTGGCCGCCGTATCCATGATTTTTCGGAAATCGCCGTAATCGCCATCCAGTCGCTTGCTGATGGTTCTTTCATCCGGCGACAGCTCCGCCGCGTGAAACGTCGCAAGCAATTGCGCGAGATCGCCGTCGTCACTCCTCAGTGATTGCTGGAATGCATCGGCGTGTGCGGCGTCGCGCGTCCCCAGGGCGCGATGCAGCGAGGTTCGCTCGCCGCCAAGGAGATCCAGAGCGCGCGCCAATGACATGGTGGGTATTAGCTTGTTCGCATGCATGTCGCGTAATGCGGCATTGCTGCTGTTCAAATCGTTGATCCCCATGGCGCCAACCATTGCGAGCACTGTGGCGAGGGTGCCCAGCGTGACTATCAACCTGACCTTGATCGACCACTGCGGAAAATGCATGCCTGTTCTCCAGATGGGTAACGTTTCCCGGACGGCGCAGCCAATAGGCCGCCGCCGATCTGCCCGGGACGCCGAGTTTTTCAAAAGCCTTGTGGTGTCCCACCGATAGAGCGATGGGTGCATTTCCCGAATTCATTCAGCGGCCGGAAATGCCGGTCAGCCGATCGGGAGGGATAGGCTGGCGTGGTCATTAACGACAAGACAGGTCCGATCTTAAACGCAAAGTATTCCGTTTTGGACTATTTGCAATCGCCGCCTACGGTGCCTCACCGGACTGAAGTTGCGCAATGATGCGTTCCATCCACAACCACGAATACCGCCTGCTGCTGGACTTCATGCAGCAAGTCCGCGAGGCCCTAGGGGTCACCCAGGCCACGCTCGCGCTCAGGCTGGGAACGACCCAGTCCTACGTCTCCAAATGCGAACGCGGCGAACGGCGTCTCGACGTCATGGAATATGTGCGCTATTGCGATGCGCTGGGGGTGGATGCCGGCGTGCTCATGGACGTTTTCCTGGACTGCCGCCTGGACGGCCGGCGCGATCGGGCGACGCTCGTCGACACGCTGCTGCGAAAGAGCCGGCGCCGGCTACGCAGCCGCCACTTCACCAGCCCCTTCGCTCCTCCGCGCGACGGCTGATCGCCCATGCAGGCACGGCCGCCGCGCTAAGCTCCAGGCACCTCGTCCGGCTGCTCCCGCGCCTAAAAACCTTTCTCATGGCACCCACCGCAACTCCGCCTCCGGTCGGCAAGCACTGGCTGAACCCCACCGTGGCCGGCGCCGGCATTACCAGCGCGCTGGGCGACTTCTGCTACGAAACCACCACGGTGATCCTGCCGGGCTTTCTTGCCGTGCTCGGCGTGCCGGCGGCTGCGCTGGGCTTGATCGAAGGGGCGGCCGATGCGGTGGCCAGCTTCACCAAGATGGTCGCCGGCCATATGGCCGACAAACTCGGCCACCGCAAGTCGCTGGTGCTGATCGGCTATGCGTTGACGCCGGCCGGACAAGCCTTGATCGCGCTCGCTGCGGGCTGGCCGCTGCTGCTGGCCGGTCGACTGCTGTCGTGGTTCGGCAAGGGCCTGCGCGGGCCGCTGCGCGACGCCATCGTTCTGCAGGCGGTGAGCGAAGACACGCGTGGGCGCGCATTCGGCTTCCATCGCGCGGCCGACACGCTGGGCGCGGTGGCCGGTCCGCTGCTGGGAGTGGCCCTGCTCGGCTGGGCGCAGAGCCTGCCCGCGCACGATGCGGCCTGGCCGTTCCGGCTGGTGCTGTGGCTGTCGTTGATTCCCGGCGCACTCGCGGTGCTGGCGTTTCTGCTGCTGGTGCGCGATCCGCAACACTCGATCAACCCGGCGCTACAACTGATGCACTCGCTGCGCACGCTGCCGTCGCGGTTCAAGCGCTACCTCGGCGCGGTGGGGCTGTTCGGCATCGGCGATTTCTCGCACAGCCTGTTGATTCTCGCCGCCACCACGTTGCTGACGCCGGCGATGGGCGTGGTGCGGGCGGCGCAGGTGGCCGGGCTGCTCTACGTGGGCCGCAACGTGGTGCAGGTGCTGGCCTCGTTTCCGATCGGCGCGCTGGCCGATCGCGTGGGGCATCGCCCGCTGCTGCTGGCCGGCTACGCGCTGGGCGTGCTCACTGCGGCGATGACTGCGCTGGTGTTCTGGCGCGGCAGCGCAGGCGTGCCAGCGCTGGCCGGCATCTTTTTCGTGGCCGGGCTCTACGTCGCCACGCAGGAAGCGCTGGAGTCCACGGTGACCGCGGCGATGGTGCCGGCCGAGCGGCTGGCCACCAGCTACGGCGCGCTGGGCACGGTGAACGGCGTGGCGAAATTTGTTTCCAGCGCGGCGGTGGGGCTGGCCTGGAGCCTGCATTCGCCGGCCGCCGGCTTCGCTCTCGCCGCGGTGCTGATGCTCGCCGGCACGCTCGCCCTCGCCCGCAGTCGTTGAGGCCGCAGCGCTTGTCCCGTGCGGGATTTCGTCGTTATATAGCGATCTACATAACGAGCCGGAAGGGGCATCCCGTGCGCACCCCCACGCTTCATCGCTGCCTCGCCGTCATCGCGTTCGCCATCGCCGCAGTGACCGGACCTGCCCGGGCGGATGACCTGGTCGTCTCGGCCGCCTCCAGCCTCACCAACGCGTTCCAGAGCGTGGCCAAGGCCTACGAAACGCAGCATCCGGGCACCCATGTCGTGCTCAACTTCGGCTCGTCCGACACCCTGCTGCGGCAGATCGCCAATGGCGCGCCGGCGGATGTGTTTGCCTCGGCCGACCAGGTGGCGATGGACAAGGCGCAGTCGCAGCGCGCAATCACCGCGGACAGCCGGGTGGACTTCGCCGCCAACCAGCTGGTACTGATCGTGCCGGCTGGCGGCGCCAAGGTCGCCACGTTGAACGACCTCACCGGCGCCGCGTTCAAGCGCATCGCCTGGGGGGATCCGGCCTCGGTGCCTGTGGGTCGTTACACAAAGAGCGTGCTCGACCGCGCCGGCCTCACATCGCGCCTGCAGAACAAGGCCGTGCTCGCCGCCAACGTGCGCCAATGCCTGAACTACGTGATGCGCGGCGAGGTCGACGCCGGCTTCGTCTACGCCACCGACGCGGCCATCGCTCGCGGCAGGGTGATCGTGGCGATGCGCATTCCATCGACCACACCCATCACCTACCCCATCGCCGTGGTGTCGCAAACCACGCACTCGGATGAGGCGCGCGACTTCATCGCCTTCGTGCGCTCGCCGCAGGGTCAGCAGCTGCTCGCCGACGCCGGCTTCCTGGCGCCCTGAGCGTGATGCCGGACATCTGGCAACCGCTGCTGCTCTCGCTGAAGGTCGCCCTGTGGGCGACCGTGCTGAACCTCGTATTCGGCGTGGCCGTGGCCTACGGCCTGTCGCGCTGGCGCTCGCGCTGGTGCGACACGTTGGATGCGCTGCTCACCCTGCCGCTGGTGCTGCCGCCCACGGTGCTGGGCTATTACCTGCTGGTGCTGCTGGGTCGGCGCGGGGTGATCGGCGGCTGGCTGGAGCAACTGGGCATCAACCCGGTATTCACCTGGCAGGGCGCGGTGATCGCCGCCACGCTGGCTGCGTTTCCGCTGGTGCACAAGGCCGCGCGCGCCGCGTTCGAGAACGTCGAGCCGCAGCTGGAAGACGCCGCCCGCGTGCTGGGCCTGGCGCCGCTGGCGGTGTTCTTCCGCGTGTCGCTGCCGCTGGCCATGCGCGGCATCGTGGCCGGCGCGCTGCTCGCCTTCGCCCGCGCGCTCGGTGAGTTCGGCGCCACGCTGATGATTGCCGGCAATCTGCCCGGCCGCACGCAGACGCTGTCGGTAGCGATCTACTCGGCGATCGAGGCGGGCGACGACGCCGGCGCCAACATGCTGGTGATCGTGGCCTCGGTGACCTGCGTGGCGGTGCTGGTGATCGCCGGCCGGCTCACCCGCGGCCGCGTGCCGCGGCGGAGCTTTTGACCATGCGCCTGGACGTCGACATCCGCCGCGTGATGACCGATCCACAGCGGCCGTTTTCGCTGGAGCTGGCGTTCCGTTCGGACAGCCCACGCGTGGTGCTGTTCGGCCCGTCCGGCTCGGGCAAGAGCCTCACCCTGCGCGCCATCGCCGGTCTGATGCGGCCGGACGCCGGCCACGTCGGCGTGCGCGGCCGCACGCTGTTCGACGATTTCCGCGGCGTGGACGTGCCCGCGCGCGCGCGGCGCATCGGCTACGTGTTCCAGGATTACGCGCTGTTCCCGCACCTCACCGTGGCACAGAACGTGGCGTTCGGACTCACGTCCGGCCTGCGCCAGCCTTCGCGGCGGAACGTGCCGGAAGCGGCGAGGCGCTGGCTCGATGCGTTCGAGCTGGAGGGCCTGGCCAACCGCTATCCCGCGCAGATCTCCGGCGGCCAGCAGCAGCGCGTGGCGCTGGCCCGGGCGCTGGCACCGCAGCCGGAACTGCTCCTGCTGGACGAACCCTTCGCCGCACTCGATCCGCCGCTGCGCGGCCGGCTGCGCGACGAACTGGTGGCGCTGCAGTCACGGCTGGACGTGCAGCTGCTGGTGATCACCCACGATCCGGCCGATGTGGAAGCGCTGGGCCAGCACGTGCTGGAGATCCGCGAGGGACGTCTTTACCGCAACTTGGCGCGCGTGAGCGCCTGATCTGCTCAGTCGGTGGTGCCCAGCAACACGCTGGATGCCTCGATGATCGCCTCCGTGCGATCTCCCTCGGTCAGGTCGAGCGCTTCGAGATCGGCGCTCGCCACCACCGCCACGATCACGCCGCCACCGTCCAGATCCACGACGACTTCGGCGTTCGCGTCGCCACGTTCGACGGTGGCGATCGTGCCGGTCAGCCGGTTGCGCGCGGAAGGCTGCTCCGTCGCGTCCGGCCGCGCCAGCCGCACCGCCGAGGCCTTGATCAGGGCGATCGCCTCGCGCCCCACCGCCAGGTCCAGTTCACGCGTGCTCTCGCGGGTGATGGTGACCGCCAGCCGCTGCCCGCCAGCCAGCGCCAGTTCCACCGTGTCGTTGACGGTGCCGGGCACGATCGAGGTCACTGTGCCGGCGAGCTGGTTGCGCGCACTGGTGCGCAGCATGAAGCGGCGCATCAGCTGCAAATCGCGCAACGAGGCCTCGCCCATCGCGCCGAGCTGCTGCACGAAACGCGCGTGTTCGGCTGCCATGGCGCGGAACACGTCAACCAGCCGCTGCCCGCGCGGCGTGAGCGTGGTGCCACCGCCGCGCTTGCCGCCGGTAGCGCGGCTCACCAGTGGCTCGTCGGCGAGGTTGTTCATCGCATCGATGGCGTCCCACGCGCCCTTGTAGCTCATGCCCACCGCACGCGCCGCCGCGCTGATGCTGCCGGTCTCGCCGATGGCGGCGAGCAGCTCGATGCGGTCCAGCCCACCCACATGACGGTCGCCTGCATGCAGCGACAGCATGCCCTTGAGTTCAAACATCGCCCGCGCTCCCGGCCGCCGCCATCGCCGCCAGCTTCGCCACCGTATTCATGTTGCGCGCGGTGCCCTGGGTCGCGGCCTTGATCTTCAGGCGCGAGTCGGCCATGCCGTCGCCGTAGTGCACGTAGATTTCGCGGCGGCCGAGCGCGAGGCGCTCGTCCTTCAGTCCGCTGATGTCGTCCAGCGCGGACTTTGCTGGCGCCGCGTCGAGGAAGATCGCCACCACGCGGTTGCCCGGCTGATCGGCGAATGGGTTGGCGGCCAGCACGCGCGCCAGCTCTTCGCCCGTGCGCACCAGCACGCCAACCGGCTTGCCGGCATAGCGTTGCAGGCGCTCCTCCAAGGTCTGTTTCAGCGTGGCCTCCGTATGCGTCGACTCGAACACCACGTTGCCGCTGGCGATGTAGGTGCGCACGTTCTGGAAACCGGCGTCCTCGCACATGGCCTTCAGCTCGGCCATCGGCAGCTTGCCGGTACCGCCAACGTTCACGGCGCGCAGGAGAGCAACGTAGCGATGCAGCATCGGGAGGGATTCCTGATCAGCGTGGCGCGCGGATGGCGCGGGAGAAATCGTCGGTGGGGCCGGTGCGGCGCGCCTTGTCGGTGATGCGCGCGGCGGCGCGCTGCGCGTCGGCCGGCTGGTTCGCATCGATCGCGCCGTTGTCGCGCAGGTAGCCCTGGAGGTAGCCGGTGAGCAGCAGGCGGATGTCCATCGGCAGGCCGGGGTTGAGCTGGCGCGCCATGCCATACACCAGCGTGGTGCAGTTGGACGTGATGGTGTTGTAGAACGCCGGGCGCTCGGCCAGCCGGTTCGCCGCCTCCACGTAGGACAGGAACAGCGCGCGCATCGTGTCGCGCTCCAGCGTCATCGGATAGAGGTAATCGTCCTCGCCGCGCACGTTGGTGCGCACGCGCACGATGTCGTGCTCGTCGGCTGCCACCAGCACCATCTCGAACTGCTTGAAGAAGCCGCCGATCTCGGAGAACGCCTCGCCCTTCTTCTTGCGGATCTCCACCGAGAACACCACGTGCCGGCCGTCGTCGAAGCCGAAGGAGATCATTGCGTGGGCGATCGCGCGGCTGTCCCAGTACGACAGGATGGCGTCGGCGGACACCAGGTGATCGAGGTCGTAGTCGCGGGTTTCCCAGCGCGCGTCGTAATCGCTGTCGCTGCGCCAGTCGAAATCGCGCACGTTGTGCAAGGTGACGAGATGGCCGTGCACCTCGCCGCGCAGCAAGTGGGCGACGTCGTCGGCCCACACGCGGTGGTTGGACGGGGGGATGTTCCACCACCAGACCAGCAGCGCCAGCATGGCCACGCCGTAGCCGGCCAGCGGCCACAGGCTGCGGCGGCTGATCGCCAGCGCAACGAGCGCCACCACCAGCAAGGCCCACACCACGCTTCCCAGCGCCCGGCCCACGCTGCCGCCCGGCAGCTGATACCACAGCGCCAGCGCGCCCCAGGCGCCACTGAGAAACACCACCACCGCCACCAGTGCGCCGAGCACGCTTCGGAGCATCAGGCTGAATTTGTTCATCCGCGGGTTCCAGGCACCGAGAGCTGTGCCCGCTAGGGTGCGGGGTTTCCGGCCTGGTTACAACGCGCGCGCCGGCAGCGCAGGCCTTGCCGGTATCCGGCTGGCGCGCAGCGATCGGCGACCGCACCTCAGGCGCTTGCGTCCAGCTCGGCGATTTCCTGGTGCAGGCGGCAGCGCAGCGCGTCGCGGTTCGACATGTCGCTCACCTGCGGCAGCAGCTGTGCGAGCACTTCGAGATCCTGCCGTCGCCCCAGCAGGTCGGTGCGCTTCTTCAAGTGCTCCACCCGCTCGTGCTGCATCTTCCGCAGGGTCTTAGGGCAAACCTCGATACGGCGCATGGCGTCTACCTGCATGCGCAGGCGGCGCGCTCGTCGTCGCCAGCGATGCAGCCGCTGAGCGGTCATCTCCTTCTTCGCCTTGCGCTCGGCCTTGGCCACGCGCAGCTCGCCCTCGACCAGAGCATGCTCCAGCGACCGCCGCCCGACCCGATACCAGGGCAGCGCCGCCAGCGCCTTGCTGATTCGCGCCAACCGGGCGCGACGCTTGGCGAACCCCGGGTCCTGCGCCAGCGTGCGCGCCAGCCGTCGCTCACAGCGCGTATCGAGGCGCGCGGCCACATCGAGCCACGCCTGTTTCTCCGCGCCGGTAGCCAGCGAACGCGCCGTCGCCACCGCTACGTGGGCGTCGCGCAACCTCGACAGGCTGCGCGCCAGTTGCTGCAGGGCGCGGTCGATCGGCGCAGCGGGCTCGCCCAGTGCCTCGTGAGCCAGCGCCAGCACCGCCCGCAGACTGCGGATCGCCTTGCGCACGCGATGCACGCCATCGTGCAAGCGCTCCTTGCGCGCCAGGCCCTGCCGCGCCAGCCGACACAGCGCGGCCACCAGATGCGCCAGCGCCTCGCCAGTGGTTCGCGGCGAAGCACCAGGGGCGCGTTCCGCAGAGGGAGCGGTGGACTTCATCGAGCCAGTCTAGGCATAGCTGCCGATACGGCCAGATGACTTGGCTCAATTGCGCGCATCGTGAAAGCGTGCCATCGATGCCGATCGAGCGCGCTCATCTGGCCGAGACCCAGACCGCGCCAGCGCTACAATGGCGGGCCCTTTCACGATATGCCCGCCGATGCGCAACCCGCTGCAGGACCAACTACTCAAGGCCGGCCTGGTCAACAAAGCCAAGGTCAACCAGGTGGCACGCGAGCAGAACAAGCAGAAGCTCGGCAAGGCGCCACCCGCCACGCCACGCGAAGACGCCATCGACGCCGCCCGCCTGCAGGCCGAACGCGCCGAACGCGACCGCGCGCTGGCCGCCGAACGCAAGGCCCAGGCCCGCGCCGCCGAACTGCGCGCCCAGGTGCGCCAGATCATCGACACCCATAAGGTCAAGCGCAGCGGCGACATCGACTACCGGTTCACCCACGACAACGCCATCCGCAGCGTGCTGGTGAACGAATCCCTGCGCAGCCAGCTCGCCAGCGGCGCCCTGGTGATCGCCGCCCTGGACGATCGCTACGAACTGCTGCCCCGCGCCGCCGCAGAAAAGATCCGCGAACGCGACACCAGCGTCATCGTGCTCGATCACGCCCAGCCGCCCGCGGGCGACACACCGGTTAGCGACGACGACGCCTACTACGCCCAGTTCCAGGTGCCGGACGATCTGGTCTGGTGATGCGGGGGCGGGACCGCGCATCGCACCCCCTGTAGGAGCCCGCTCGCGGGCGATGCCCCCTGCTCCTGATGCACATCGAAGTCCAAAAGCATCGCCCGCAAGCGAGCTCCTACCGGGCCTGCGCCCACCAGCGACGGCGCCCCAAAAGCAGCCCCCCTCCCCCCAACCCTCTCCCCCGGCAGAGCCAGGGGAGAGGGAGCGAAGCGCGTTCGGCTCTGAATGCCGAACGATCCGATCTGGTGACGCGCGGATGGGAACGTAGAGACGCGTCACGCCCCCTTTGTAGGAGCCCGCATCGCGGGCGATGCCCCTGTTCCTGATGCACATCGAAGCCCAAGAGCATCGCCCGCAAGCGAGCTCCTACCAGCCCGTCCTCGCCCACCAGCGACGGCGCCCCAAAAGCAGCCCCCTCACCCCAACCCTCTCCCCCGGCAGAGCCAGGGGAGAGGGAGCAAAGCGAGGCTGCCCAGCGCTTCCCACACAGACTCCATCCGCCGCGTCGTCATCGACCAAGCCAAAAAGCCACACGCCTCCAACTCCCTCTCCCCTGGCTTTGCCGGGGGAGAGGGTTGGGGTGAGGGGGCGCTCTTCGCTTGGGCCCAAGACCGCGTGGCACTCAGCCTTTTGTCGCCGTCCCATAAATCACATCGAGCACGCAGCGGTAGTCGGCGATAGGCAGCAACCCCATGCGGGCACGTCGCTCATCGAGATGCGCCACGTCTTCCACCGGCGCCATCACCATCTTGCCGGGATGCGCCGGATCAGTATCGAACTGCGTGCCGTAACGCTGCGGCTTCTTCTGCGCCCGCAGCACGCGATCGGTGAGCAGCGCCAGTTCGGAATCCTTGACGCCCTTGTCAGCGCCGCGAAGCTGCAGGGTCTCAAGCACGCGCATCTGGAACGCAGGATCGCGATCGGCGTGCTGCACCAGCAGGAAGGCGGCGGACATGCCCTGCTCACCCACCTGCGCCACGGTCGGAAAGCCAGACCTTTGCACCTGGGCCTTCAGCCAGTTCAGGTTGTCGCCGTCGACCTCGTAGGCATGTTTATAGACCGCCCGGGCGGCTGCTCCGTCGGGGTCCGCGCCCTGGCTGGCGGCGAGGGCGGCATCACGAGCCTGCTGGTCGGCTTGCGCACGCTGCAGCAGCTGTCGGCGTTCCTCGGGCGCCGCAAAGTGACGAGCAGCATCGCGCGCCGCAATCGCTTCCTCGCTCTGGCTGGCGTGCGCCGCCTTCTGCGCTGCTTGCCAGGTCGCCACACCCGGGCAGGCGGCCTCGATGGCCTGATCCTGCGGGTCCTGCGAGCTTGCGCTGCCACTGGCCAGCAGCAACACCAGCCATGCCGAGAGCTTCCGTGTCGTCACTTTGCGCATCGATTCACGTCCTATGTTGAAGGGGCGTCGTGCCCGACGATAACGCAGCGGCGAGCGCCGCCGGCGCTTGGGCCTCGCCCTACTTCGCGCGCCCCAGATACCGCGACGCCCTCCGCGCCTCACGCAACCGCTGCGCATGCGCCTTGAGCAGATCACCACGCGTGAGGATGCCCACCATCTGCGGCGAGCGGCCCTCGCCCAGCACGATCAACCGGCCGACGTCGGCCTCCACCATGTGGTCGGCCGCTTCGCGCAGGGTGTGGTCTTCGTGCACGGCCAGTGGCGGACGCTGGACGAGACTGCCGACCGTGGCCTCATCGGGCACGCTGGCGTCGAACAAGGTGCGGCGGGTGAGCACGCCGAGCGGCTTGCCGGACGCGTCGAGCACCGGGAAACCCTGATGCTTCGCCACGTCCCCCGCGCTGGCCAGCCACGCACGCAACTCGCCCATGCGCTGCTCGGCCGCCAGCGACACCACCTCGCGACTGCACGCATCGCGCACCAAGATCTGGTCCAGCGCATCGGCGCTGTAATCGGACGGCACGCGCACGCCGCGGCGCACGATCTTCTCGGTCATGATGGTGTTGCGCATCATCAGGCCGGAGACGAGGTAGGCCGCCGCGCAGCCGCCCAGCAGCGGCAGCAGGCCGTGCGGTTGCTGGGTGGTTTCGAAGGCGAACACCACCGAAGTGAGAAACGCGCGCGAGGCGCCGGAGAAGATCGCCGCCATGCACACCAGCGCGGCGAGCCGCGGATCGACGTGCAGCGCCGGCAGCGCCGTGGCCACCAGCAAGCCCATCGCCCCGCCCAGCGTGCTGCCGATGGTGAACAGCGGCGCGAGCGTGCCGCCGGAGGTGCCGCTGCCCAGCGCAATCGACCAGGAGGCGAGCTTGGCGATGCACAGCGTGAGCAGCCCCACCAGCCCGATCTGGCCACTGATCGCCGCGGTGATGTTGGCGTACCCCACACCCAACGTCAGCGGCTGGAAGTAGCCGATGACACCCACCGCCAGGCCGCCAATCGCCGGCCACCACATCCAGTGGATCGGCAGCTTCTCGAAGCCGTCCTCGATGGCGTAGGTGAGCTTGGTGACGCCCACGCTCACCACGCCCAGGATCAACCCCAGCAGCACATACACCGCCAGCGCGCCGAACGTGGGCGTGGCGATGTCCGGCATCGGGAACATCGGCTCGTTGCCTTCCAGCAGGTAGCGCACGCCGGTGCCGACAAAGGCGGCCAGCGCCACCGGAATCAGCGAGCGGGCGCGGCGCTCGAACAGCAGCAGTTCGATCGACAGCAGTACCGCCGACACCGGCGCGGAGAACACTGCCGCCATGCCCGCTGCAGCGCCAGCAGCGAGCAGCGTCTTGCGCTCGTCGGCGGTGACGTGGGCGAGCTGGCCGATCAGCGAACCCAGCGCGCCACCCGTGGCGATGATCGGCCCCTCGGCGCCGAACGGCCCGCCGGTGCCGATGGCCACGGCCGAAGACACCGGCTTGAGCCAAGTCATGCGCGGCGGGATGCGGCTCTCGTTGAGCAGGATCTGCTCCATCGCCTCGGGAATGCCGTGGCCGCGGATCGCCCGCGAGCCCCAGCGCGCCATCACGCCCACGATCAAGCCGCCGACCACCGGCACCGCGATCACCCACAGGCCCAGGTGATGCCCGGCCGGGCTGCTCAGCGCGGTGTCCCAGCGGCCGTAGAACGCCAGGTTGGTGATCAGGCCGATCAGCGCGGTTAGCAGGCGGGCCACACCGGCCACCGCGGCGCCAAGCACCATCGCGGCCAGCGTGATGCCCAGCACGCGGCGGTCCAGCGGACGGAACCGGCGCGGCAGGTGCGCCTCGGCCAGCGTGGAATCCAGCGAAGGCGCGAGCGGAATCGCCGCACGCGAGTGCGGGGCGTCGGAATGATCGGTCATGGGAGTTCAAGCCAGAGGATGCAGCCGCGAAAGGCTACGCGGATATCGCGCCAGTAGCTGGCTGGAAAATGAACAGGGGTGGCGCCCACCCTTGCACCACGCTATCAATACCGACTTCCCAGCCAGCCGCGGCGCCATGTCGACCCTCTCCCCAGCCCGCCCCGACGCACCGCCCGAGCCGCGTTCCGTGCGCATGACCCTGCTCAACCGCCCGCTGTGGCTGATGCTCTATTTCGCCGGCTGGACCTTCATTGGCCTGTGGCTGGGCACCAACGTGTGGATCAGCCAGCGCGACAACCCCGGCGCCGTGGCCTGGCACTACTACACGTGGGAAGTGAGCAGCGCGCTGGTGGTCGGTGCGCTGGCGCTGGCGGTGGGCTGGTTCGAATCGCGCTGCAGGATCACCGGCCCCGGCGCGTGGCGACGCATGCTGGTGCACCTGCCGGCGGCGGTGGTGTTCTCGCTGGTGCACGTGGCCATCATCGTGGCCATCCGCAAGGCGGTGTACGCGGCGATGGGCTCGTCGTACGAGTTCGGCGAGGTATGGATCGGGCTGGTCTACGAGTTCCAGAAAGACCTCATCACCTACCTCAGCCTCGTTGTCGCGTGCGCGTTGATCCGCACCATCCGCGAGCGCCGCCGCCACCAACTGGAAGCACTCGAACTGCGCCGCGCACTGAGCGAGGCAAAGCTCGCGCACCTGGCCGCGCAGATCGAGCCGCATTTCGTGTTCAACACGCTCAACGCCATCTCCAACCGCATGTACGAAGACGTGCCCGCCGCCGACCGCATGATCGTGGCGCTGTCCGACCTGCTGCGCACGGCGATGACCGCCGACGGCTCCGCCTTCGTGCGCGTGTCCGACGAAGTGCATTGGCTGCGCGCCTACACCGCGCTGATGGCCGAGCGCCAACCCGGCCTGCTGCACGTCGACATACGCGTGGACGAAGGGCTCGACGCCATGCGCCTGCCGCGCCTGCTGCTGCAGCCGCTGGTGGAAAACGCCTTCCGCCACGGCCTGCGCAACGGCCGCGGCCACCTCGCCGTCACCCTGCGCCACGACGGCGAGCAACTGCACTGCCGCGTGGAAGACGACGGCGTCGGCTTCGCCCCCGATGCGCAACCGGGCGTGGGCCTGGCCAACGTGCGCGAACGCCTCGCCCTGCTCTACCCGGATCGCCACCGCTGGCACATCGGCCCCGGCGCGCATGGCGGCACCGCGGTGGACATCACCCTGCCGCTGGAACCGTGGACTGCGGAGCCGAAGGCATGACCCTGCGCCTGGCCATCGTGGAAGACGAAGCCCCCGCCCGCGCCCGCCTGCGCCGCCTGCTGGCTGATCACGCCGACGTCGACGTCGTGCTGGAAGCCGACACCCTGCCCGCCGCCCTGGCCACCCTGCCCGGCGCCAACGCCGACGCGCTGTTCCTGGACATCGCCCTGGGCGAGTCCACCGGCTTCGACCTGCTCGACCAGCTGCCGCCACCGTGGCCGCTGCTGGTGTTCGCCACCGCCTACCACGAGCACGCGCTGCGCGCGTTCGAGGTCGCCGCGGTGGACTACCTGCTCAAGCCCTTCGACGCCCCGCGCCTCGCCGCCACGCTGGACCGTCTGCGCGCCCGCCTCGCCGACGCCGACCCGCTCCCCGCCGAAGAAGACCTGCGCCGCCTGCAGGCCGCGATGCCCACACCCGCGTTTAACCCCGCACCGCTGGTCATCACCGAACGCGGCCAACGCGTGGTGGTGCCGCTGGACGAGGTGACCCACCTGGTCGGCAGCGGCAACTACGTGGAACTGCACACCCCGCAACGCAGCTACCTCATGCGCGCCACCCTCACCCAACTGGCCAGCCAGCTACACCCCGCACAGTTCCTGCGCGTGCATCGCAGCTACCTGGTCCGCGCCGACCAGATCGCGGCGCTGACGCCGCGGGGGCATGGGGATGCGGATCTCACGCTGCGGGATGGGACGACGGTGATGGTGAGCCGGCGGTATCGGGAGGCGTTGCCGGAGGGGCTGCGGGGGCGGTGAAACTGCGCGTCCGTGCTCGCGCCTATAACCCGACTCCCCCTCACCGTCATTCCCGCGAAGGCGGGAATCCATCTTGCTCTTCGCCCAGGGTTGTCTTAATCAGCCACACCCCTTTTTAGTGGCGCTCTTGTTGCCAGGTGGGTTCAGTACATTTCCCGCTGCGGGAACGTCCATCCGGTCAGCGAAAGAAACCGCTCGCCGATGGCGCGCACCGGACCGGACTCGGGGGTCCAGCGGGTGACCACGCGATAGCGGTCAGTGACACCTTCGATGATCCATTCCGAGCCGTCCGCGCCGACAGCCGAGTCACGCAGTGCGATGTACCAGAAGCCCTGGATGCGGATGAATGCCTCCAACCTCGCGCAGGTCTCGGGTGGGAGCTCATCGACCTTCTGCCGATACACCTTGCCGGGCGCGTAACCGCCCGCACCATCGAGTTCCGTCGCGTGAAGCGTGCAGCGCGCGTGGTCCATGACGACTCTCACCGTCACCGGATGGTGAAAGGTGCGGAGCCAGGTGAATCGGTACGTGTGCATGCCCGCTACCGGCTTCAGCGCAGGCTCGGACATGGCCTCAAGCTGCCCTGAGTACCAGCCGTTCTTGAAACCATCGGACCGGATGGAGGCAGGATCGAGTGCCCCTTCCGGGAAATAGCGCTTCTGGTCTGCCGCCACGACCGCACAAAGTGAAACCATCAGCAGGAGGATGGTGATCGAGAGTGTGGCGGCGTGTTTGAGCATGTCGATCACCGAAGAGCCTGGCAACAGGTACTTCCATAAGTATTACGCATCAAAAAGTCGACTCTGCCCCCGTTTTGGCCACGGCCTTTTTTCCTGCGGGCTCACCAACATCACTCCCGCACGCCCCAACCTCGCGAGCCTCCCAGACGTCATTCCCGCGAACGCGGGAATCCACGCTGCCCTTCGCTCACGGTTGGCATGATTAGCCACGTCACCTCTTGCCCCGTATGCACGTCCATGGATATTTGTGGCCAACACCGCTGTATCGAGAAAATATCCACGATCATGCATATTTCCCTTGCTCCAACGCCTGAGCCGCCCGATATTCACGATCGTGTATGTGGTCATGGAGCGAGTCGTGGGCGCCAAACATCGACCGACCGGCATGGAGGCGGAATACGCCGACATCACTGCGCTGGCCGCCGCCGTGCGGGCAGCGCGCAAACGCCACGAACTGACCTAAGCCGACCTGGCGGGTTTGGCCGGCGTGAGTCTGGGCTTTCTGATTGCACTTGAGGGCGGCAAGCCCACATTGGCACTCAACAAGGTGGTGCAGGTCATCGCCGCATTGGGCCTTCGGCTTTCGGTCTCCCAAGCCCAATGATGGGGCAGTGCTTGAGCAGACGACCGCCCTGCCAGATAAGGCCGCGTTTAATTAGCCACGTCCCATTTAATTTGACAAATTGCTAAGGCCGCGACGTCTATTTCTTAGCCGTCGTCCTGGCTGCCTTCTTTGCTTTCGGGAACTTATACGTTGTTCCGCACGTGGAGAGCGTGCATTTGCCATTGAAGATCGTGTAGCGCTTGCAGTTCACGCAATACTCGCCTTTGCCACCTTTACCCGCGTTGGGCGGCTGCACGACCTCGGTGCCGCACGCGCTACACACTTTTTTGTGACCGGTTGTGGCGTGCAGAGTCCTACGGCCACAGGCAGGATTGGGACAGGTATAGCCAGCCATGCGATTTCCCCTTGGGTAAGTGCAGAAAAAGTGTACAGCGGCCTAACGCTGGAGTTAAGCGGCGGAGCCGTCCGCCTCGAACGAGTTGTTGGAGGGCCGCTTGCGGATGACAAAGTAAGAGATCAAAGCTGTGACCGGAAAAGCTATCGCATGCCATAGCGCAAACAGGCCCACCAGTCCCGCAAGCTCACCCCAAGACCAAGTGAATAGCGTAACGAAAAACAAGAGCCCAAACGGAACAAGGACCACAGTGATGGTTACGGGCGCCCATGAAGGGGTAAGCAGAATCGTAGCGGCGGCGACAAGTATGAGCGAGCGCTTGGAATCGGGCATGCGCTTGACCATGAACCAGACGCCAAGAAGTGGAAGAAGCATGAACACGGCGAGGGCTAGATAAAAGAACACCAAGAACATCATTACCGCCGCCCTCTAGCGCTGGAGTTAGGTGGCGGCGAAGCCGTCCGCCTCGAACGAGATGTTAGGCGCACCGCCTAGTCTAGGGTGACTGGATTGATGCCCGATTTTTGGAGCAAGGCAATGAGCATTTCCGTTTGACGTTCGTTGCGGCGTTCGATTGCCGCAAGGCGGCGCTTGAAGTCTGCGGCAATTCCGAAGGTGGTGATGCAAGTTGCAGTCAGAAGGCCGAACAACGCAAAAACTTGGAACTCGCTCATTTTCCCCCTCCCTAAGCCTAACGCTTCGCAGGTTGCAAAACGCAGTCTAATTCTGCGGCCTAATCCCTGTGGCGCCGCATCCCCTCGCGGCGAGCATTCAATCAAACCAAGCACCTACCCTCGTTGCTGCGGCCTAGTTCTGCAATCTAATTCTGCGCGCATTCCGAACCGCTGCGTGCGCGTATCGTTCCACGGCGACGGCGCGCGGGCAAGCGTGGACAGCGTCGCTGCCGACGCTGTTCGATCTGAGTGCGTGAGGCGTGAACCGGGGGCTGCAAGAAAGGGCACGGAGAGGGTTGGTGTCGATTTCTCCGTGCCCTTCCCTCGTCCGGTTACTGGTGCGTCGGGTGCTCGCGCACCACGTGCGAGGTGTTGCTCATGGGCATTTGCGCGGGTAACGCCCGGTAGGTGGCTTCCTCCTCACGTACGCCGGGTCGCATGACGAGTGGCGGCTCCAGTCGCTGTCGCAGAATGAAAGAGGACGTGTCCAACCAAGCTAGACACGGCCCGCCCCACCTAGCGCGACCCAACTTGATTAGCCGCCCCTCCCTTTAACCGGCCCCTTTGCCACGCCCCCTTTCCCCGAACCTGACCCCGGTCGGTGACCCCGGCCAGTGGGTGTTGACCAGCCTTCCTCATAAGATTACATTACCTACAGGTTATGTATCTGGATAGTTATGCAAAGTTCGGAACGCCTAAACCTGACCTTCGCCGCCCTGGCCGACCCTACCCGCCGCGCGATCCTTGCCCGGCTGGCCACAGGAGAGGCCACCGTGACGGAACTTGCCGTGCCGTTCGAGATGAGCCAACCCGCCATCTCCAAGCACCTGAAAGTGCTTGAACGTGCCGGCCTCATCTCGATGGACGTCGATGCGCAGCGACGTCCACGCAGATTGGAAACGAAAGGATTGAAGGAGGCCGTGGACTGGATCGAGCGTTACCGCGAGATCTTCGAGCAGAACTACCAGCGCCTCGATGCGTTGCTCGGGGAGCTCCAGGCCAAACCGTCCCGGCGCAAACGGGCAAACAAATAGCACTGACGTGTCAGCGCGCCGTTTGTCCGCGCGTCCTCAGAGTCTCGCGCCATCACGAAGGATCACCAAGGAGAAACCCATGCCCAAGCCTGCAGAAGTGACATTTCCCAGTGATCGCGAAGTCCGCGTCACACGTACATTCCATGCGCCTCGCCAGATGGTGTGGGATGCACATACCCGCCCCGAGCTCGTGCGCAAATGGCAAGGCTATGAAGGCTGGGATATGCCCGTGTGCGACATGGATGTCCGCGTCGGCGGCACATACAAGTGGCAGTGGAAAAACCGCAAAGACGGCAGCGCGTTTGGCTTCCTGGGCACGTTCACCGAAGTCGATGACGGCTCCAGGCTTGTCCACGAACAATACTTCGACCCGGGCGACATGGACTTCGCCATGCCAACGGGCGATCCCTGCATCGTGTCACTTGAACTCACGGAGGAGCACGGCATCACGACGCTGGTCTGCAACCTGACGTTCGCCTCAAAGCAAGCACGTGAAGACGCAGTCTCCACCGGCATGACCGACGGCATGGAGCACAGCTACACCCGCCTCGACGACATGTTTCAAGGACAGGGTCGCGTCCAGTCCCACTCACTAGACGGGTGAACCGAGAGATTCCAGCACCTGCTGAACGAACCCGGTTTTGGACTGGGTGTACGCCTCGCGGTCATGGCGGTACTTGTTGGCCATGTCCAATTTGAGCTGGGCGTACTCCTGTGCGAGACGTGCGTTCGCTCGCAGCGCATCGCGGAACCCCAGCCTTGCCCGCCAAAGCGCACTGCCGTACGGAACCAGGTGGAGATGGTGCGTCCTGTGGGCATCCGAGGGCTTGCAGAACCAGTGCATGACATCGGCTTTGTATGGCCAATATAGGTAGCCCAACGCTTCGGCGGCCGGGATGGCAGGGCGTGAAGCATCCAGGCTTTCGACGGCGACCATGATGTCGATAACGGGTTTCGCGGCGAGCCCGGGAACCGCGGTGCTACCGACATGCTCAATGGGGCCAGCCAGCCACGGCGCCAGCGCGAGGGAAAGAGCCTGCTTCTCGGATTCGAACTTGCTCGGCCACGACGCATCGTAGGGAACAACGATGACGGGAGCAGACGTTTCTTGGGAGGTGGAACTCGATGTCATGCGAGGAACCTTCGAAACCCGACGCTGTGGAGGTCGCAGAACGCGATCGAATCCTGCGACCTGATCCATTCGGCCCCGCATCCCCTCACGGTACCTGCTTAATGGGACGCATCGTTCCACGGCGACTGCACGTCAGCAAGCGCGGACGGCACCGCCGCCGGCGCTTCTCAATCGGAGCTTCGTAAGGGTGTGACTCAAGGCGGCAACAAAGGGCACGGAGACGGCGGGTGTCGCTTTCTCCATGCTCTGGTCCAGTTACGGATACGTCGGGTGCACGCGCGCCACGTGCGCTGTGTTGCTCATGGGCAGATACGTGGGCAGTGCGAGGTAGGTGGCTTCCTCCTCGCGTACGCCGGGTCGCACGGCGAGCGGCGGCTCCAGCCGCTGTGGGCCATCGGTCTCACTGAATGAAAGAGAACATGGCCAATCAAGCTAAATAACGGCCTCCCCGCCTAGCGGCGACCGAGCTCAATTAGCCAAGCCACTTTAAGCCGGCATTCAATTAACCGCGCCCCTTTAATTGAATGATTTGCTAGATGACGTTGCTACCGCTTGCGCGGCACATGAGCAATACTGACTTGGAATAGTGGGCGTTGCACCATGTTTGTTTGTCAAGAACCCGGGGAGGAACCAGTGTGCCGGGCTGGCAGACTCTGAAGCCGGCTGACTCATACAGGCTGTACAGGTGCTCGAATGGCAGGCAATACAGGATTTCAAGAGCGGACTCAGCGATAAGGAACTGAATCAGCGATTTGGATATCCCTGTACCTCTATGCTCCGGAAAAACGTACATACCGCCTAGCTCACCAACACCGGGCGCCACCTTGGTAACTCTTCCTAAGCCCGCTGCTATTCCGTGAATTTCAGCAACTGCAACAAAATCGGAATCAGGGGAAGGAAGGAAATCAATTTCTTTGTATTTTGAATTCGCCCAATCAAGTTCAGATGGGGCGAGCTTTCGGACGAGCAATGACATATTGCCTCACTGTCATCTAACGCTGTAAGTGAGCGGCAGCGCAGCCGCCCGCCTTGAATGAGTTGTTAGGTGCCAGGCCGGCTCATGGCCGACACATTGACGTATTAAGAAAATTCTTGCCGCTCTCTAGCCGACAACCTTCTGCTGGCATTTTGCAGTAGTAGGTGGTGCTTCGACCGCAGCCACTAAACCTATATGTGGCAGCGCCTAACGATTTGGCAGCAATTGCCTGGGCGGGACAGTTCCACTCGCGACTTACACCGCAGATCATGACCTTTTTTGCCTGGTGATCCTTGAATACAGCTACGCCGAAGATGACTCCGATGCCTGTACCGATGATGACAAGCATGAATGCGCCGATCTTTACCAAGACATGCATACGGACCATCGCTTTTAACACCTAATGCCGGAATTAAGCGGCACGCGTTAGCGTGTCCGCTTGGATGAACTGTTAGGCGATACCGCCCTGATTGAGTCTAGCCAGAGATCCCAAGCTGCGGGGTCGGTCGGAACCCCTTCTTGCCAAGTGCTTGTGGTCAGGTCCCCCAAGATGCTTCCTACTGCCCGCTCCGAGTCGACCTGGAAGTAATACTCAAGGACAAGCAGCATAGCCCGATAAGCCTCAGCTGCTGAAACCTGGGACTGTGCGGCTGGCAAGCTGTCGAGTGAGTCCATATGGCCTAACGCTTAGTAGGTTGCAAAACGCAGTCTAATCCTGCGGCCTAATCCCTGTGGCGCCGCGTCCCCTCGCGGCGACTATTCAATCAAACCAAGCACGTACCCTTGCTGCTGCGGCCTAGTTCTGCAATCTAATCCCGCGTTCATTTCGGTGAGGTGCGTGGCGCATCGTTCCACGGCGGCGGCGCGCGGGCAAGCGTGGACGGCGTCGCTGCCGACGCTGTTCGATCTGGGTGCGTGGGGGCGTGAACCGGGTTCTGCAAGAAAGGGCACGGAGAGGGTTGGTGTCGTTTTCTCCGTGCCCTTCCCTCGTCTGGCTACTGGTACGTCGGGTGCTCGCGCACCACGTGCGAGGTGTTGCTCATGGGCATTTGCGTGGGCAGTGCGAGGTAGGTGGCTTCCTCCTCGCGTACGCCGGGTCGCACCACGAGCGGCGGCTCCAGCCGCTGTGGGCCGTCGATCTCGCGGAGGATGTCTCGCAGCGCGTCCACGTCGCGGTAGATGGCGTCGCCCATCACCGTAAGCGTGGCTTCCGAAAGCTCTGCGTGATCGGTGCAGACCACCACATTGCCATAGGCGTGGAGGCTGCCGAGCAGCAGGTGCATCTCGTCGATCTGGCTGAGGGTGACGCCAGCGACGTAGCGGATGGACGCCTCGTTTGTCGCCGGCTCGGCGACGTACGGCTCCTCGGCATCCGTGTCCACGGGCTCTGCTTCTGTCTCCGTATCCCCGGCCGCCTTGGGTGCCTCCGCCGGTTCGCCGCGTTCCGCCGGGTAGGAGAGTTCGTCCAGCACCAGCCCTATCTGCTCTTCGATCAGCTCAAAGCAGATCGCCACCTCGCCCGGGCGAATCTCGTTGTAGCACTCGCTGTCTTCGTCCGGCCGACGAGGTCGGGCCAGGTTGGTGAGGAATCCCACGTACTCGCGTAGTTGCTTCAGCCGTAGCTGGGTGTCCTCCGGCAGGAAATAGCCGGTGACATTCCGATCTTCCGAATCGATGGTCGACATGCTTGCCTCCTCGTTCCATGAAGTACCCGCGCGCCAGGATGGCGACGGGAAGTCGGGAGGCTCGAAACCGCTAACAGCCGGCGGGCGTATTCCCCTTGCGGGTCTTGTATTAGCCGCCCTCCCGACGCAGGCATCACGTCGGACTGTGCCCGCAACCACACGGACACAAAAAACCCACCGGTTTGACGGAGGTGGGTACCGCTGTTAGAGGAGTTTCGAGGCTCCTTGCGACTGAGTCTGCTACCACGGGGAAGAGTAGTCAAGGTGAGCGAAAGCACGGCAAGCCAATTTAATTAGCCACGCCCACTTTAACTCAGACACTGACAGCAACTTTTACCCCTTTGTTTCATCAGCGCAAGGCGTTGCCTGAAGGGCGCGAAGCTATTAGAAATGAGTCAATTGCTGATTGCCAGAAGCGAACAAAAAGTCGACTCCGACTTCAGCTTTGGTCACGGAGCACGCCTGTAGCGGCGCACAAATTGATCAACTTGATGCACAAATGCCTCTGTATCAAGATAGTAATTCGGGTATGAGTCACGAATCGACTTGAACGATTCGGCGCCAACAAGAACAGCCTGAGCCCCCGTGTAGTTCTCCAATTCTGGGAATAGAGGCAACTGGTCCCTGCCGCCATAAAGTGGGATAAGTCTCTCGAATCTCTCGTACTCTTTTAGAGCCAAGTCACTTTGCTGCCGCGTAAAGGAAAAAATCTGCAGCTGCGGCTGCTCCGGCAGCAATACTAAAAGGAAATAAGCGGCCTCCTTCCGATCCACGCGCTCCGTAGCCTTTAAGGCGTGCCTATACGCCGTCAGCTTTTTTTCAACCTGCAACCGCTTATCGAGGGATGCGAGCCGCCTTGCGATCACACCTCGCGAATGAGGCGTGATCGTAGAAAAGACAGGCTTCTCGTTGTGCTCAAGGGCCAAGGACGCAAACTGGAAATATTCCAGCCATTCCGCCTCTCCCTCGCTCGATTTAAGCGCCTGCCCACTCATGGCGCCAACGGTCTCGACCGCCGTGGCCCACGCATGCTGAATCGACGTTCGAAGCTGAATTTCCAACAGTAGTCGATCGTACTCGGGATATCCTTTACTCTTAAATCGATATATTAGGTGCAGACTACGATAACCAGATATCTTGGGACTCCTGATATAGTCATCTACACGCACAAGTTCATGCTGACTTTTGCTTTGCAAGTACTGGTTCTTTACGTCATAGACCGCATCGATCGAGTTAAGCACAGCCCGGCACCCACCAATATCCTGCATTTGCGTCAGTCTCATGCTCGACTCCTTCCAAAGCTTGGAGATTATCGAGCGCGAACGCTTCAGTCTTCGAACGACGTGTGAATTTTGGTCGATCCGATTGGCCTTTTGCTTTAGATCAACTGTTACGGTATTGAGTGGAAAACTGTGAAACGAGCGCCAATTATTAAGTTTGGCGATCGCGTCCTCCACCTCAGGCCCCTCTTCGTAAACCTTTGCCAGAAGCTCTCCCGCACCGTCGATCGCTCGGCGGCTATAAATAAGCTTGCTATGAGCCATATACGCCTCATATAAATTTTTTACCAAAAATACCCATCATAAATTGCTAAGCTTCGACCTGGGTCTGCCTAGGGATCAACTTCTTCAACTCCGGGGGGCGTTCGTTTGTAAGCGTCTGCACTCGAAGTTTAACGCCCTGAATATTGAAGAGCTCGTGCCCCTCTTCGACGAAATGGCGAATCAGAAGCTTTTCCGCGGCCACGATCGCGGTGGACGCCTTCTGGCCAGGCTTCAGCACCAGCTCTGCATAGCTAAGCATGCGCGCTCCGTTCGAGGCAGATTTTATGCTATTCATTAGCTTTAGATTGTTGAGCTGACCCTTTAAGCGACTCCGTAGATTCAGGGCTTTCCCAATATAGAAGACCTCGAAACTATTACCGTGTACGCGGTAAAAAATATACACGCCTGGCGTCTTGGGGATCTTTTCCAGATCGGGAGAGTAAGGATAAGTGCTCAAGCGCTGACCATTGTGCCACTTCAAGTGAGGGTTGATCATTTTCAGGCCCCTGTATGCTTCTATTGTGTGCCGCTAAGGCAACTCGATTCGTCTGAGCGCACTTATATGCCATCCAAATGCTCGGCGCAATGCAGGCAGCCCGTCGCTAGCCTCAAAATAGGATTGAAACCGCAGTGCGTTAGGGCACTTTCGCAAAGATTGCGGTTCGAAAATTCAGCCTCGCTCGTCGCGAGGAACTTCCCTAGTCCAACCATACACGACGATCTGCTGATGCCATCGGTTCGCATGGTTTTTCGTGCTCTCCATTGGGCCGACTAACGACCTACTTTTGGAAGATTCCACGGGTCGCCAAACTGAAAAAGTGCGAAAGCCGCGCGTGGTCTTTCCTGATATCCGGTCCCGTCCACACCATCCCCCATCCCACTCACCCCAAACCGCTTGCCCCACCCCACCCCGCCCGCGACCCTGCGCCCACTGTCACAGGGAGCGTCATCCATGCGTGGTTCCACCTTCATCCTCGCCGCCGCCATCACCGCCCTGCTCGGCGGTTGTTCCCGCCCCGCCCCGGTCGACGTACCGCCACTGGATGCCGCAGCGCATGCGTTCCAGTGGAATGCCTGGGGCGGCGATGCGGGCGGCAGCCGGTTTGCGCCGCTCACGCAGATCACTCCGGCCAACGTGGCGGCGCTCACCCCGGCGTGGACCTTCCACACCGGGGCGCTGGCCAAGGGCTGGGAAACCGAGGGGAAGCTCACGTTCGAGGCGACGCCGCTGTTCGTCGACGGCACGCTGTACTTCAGCACCGCCACCGGTGACGTGTTTGCGCTGGATGCGGCCACCGGCGCCCAGCGATGGAAGTACGACGCGCACGTCGACGGCAGCGAGGACCGCTCCGAGCTGGCCTCGCGCGGCGTCACCTGGTGGCGCGACCCGACCGCGGCGGCTGGCACCACCTGCGCCACGCGGGTGTTCTTCGGCACCGTCGATGCGCGACTGATCGCGCTGGATGCGGCTACCGGCAAGCCCTGCGAGGGCTTCGGCGAGCACGGCCAGTTGCAGCTCTCCGCGCACCTGCTGCGCGACTCTTCCAAGGGCGACTACGAGTTCACCTCGCCGCCGGCGGTGGACGGCGGCACGCTGATCCTGGGCTCATCCATCGGCGACAACTGGTCGGCCGCCAATGCGCTGGGCGTGGTGCGCGCGTTCGATGCCCGCACCGGCGCGCTGCGCTGGCACTGGGACCCGGTGGAGCGCACCGCCGAGGCCGGCGACCCGGAGGCCAAGCCCTACCCCACGTGGGACGGCGCGGCCAATGCCTGGGGCGTGTTTTCGGTGGATGCGGCGCGGCACCTGGTGTTCATCCCCACCGGCTCGGCCAGCCCGGACCCGTACGGCGGCGAGCGCCCCGGCGACAACCGCTGGGCCAACTCGCTGGTGGCGCTGGATACGGCCACCGGCAAGCTGGTGTGGGCGCGCCAGCTGATCCACCACGACGTGTGGGATTACGACCTGGCCGCGCAGCCGATGCTGGTTGATATCAAGCGCGACGGGCAGAGCATCCCGGCGGTGATCCAGCTGACCAAGACCGGCCAGGTGTTCGTGTTTCGCCGCGACGACGGCACGCCACTGTTCGACATCACCGAGAAGCCGGTGCCGCAGGACGGTGTGCCGGGCGAGAAGCTGTCGCCGACGCAGCCGTTCTCGGCCCTGCCCTCGCTGGTGCGCAACGGGCCGGTGACGCCGGACGACGCGCACGGCCTTACCTTCTGGGACCGCAACCGCTGCCGCGAGCTGATCGGCTCGCTGAAGAGCGAGGGCATCTTCACCCCGCCCAGCCTGCAGGGAACCATCGAGATGCCCAGCTACGCCGGCGGCGTGAACTGGGGCTCCGGCGCCTGGGACCCGGCCACGCAGACCCTGGTGACCAACGTCAACGACCTGCCGATGCAGGTGCAGCTGCTGCCGCGCGAGGAGTGGCTGCGGCAGGTGAAGGCCGGCGGCGCCAAGGGCTGGGAGTACGCCCGCATGAAGCACACGCCGTACGGCATGCGCCGGCGCGTGCTGCAGTCGCCGCTGGGCGCGCCGTGCATCGCCCCGCCCTGGGGCCGGGTGGTGGCGCTGAACCTGGGCACCGGCAAGCTGAGCTGGTCGATCCCGCTGGGCACCGGCAAACACAAGGCGCCTTGGCCGATCTCGATCAAGGGCATGCCGGGCATGGGCGGGCCGCTGATGACGGCGAGCGGACTGGTGTTCATCGGTGCGTCCACCGACGGCTACCTGCGTGCGCTGGACCGGGCGACGGGCAAAGAGCTGTGGCGGGCGGAGCTGCCGGCGCCGGGCATGGCCACGCCGATGACCTACGCGGTGGGCAACCGGCAATACGTGGTGATCGCGGCCGGCGGGCACGGCAAGCTGGATACCGGACGCAGCGATGCGCTGGTGGCGTACAAGCTGCCGGAGTGAGGCCGGTGCTCTCCAGAAAGGGCCATGGCTAAAAGAGCTCTACAACCACCACCTGAAAGACGGTTACTCAAGGCTCCCAAATGTAACGGCGCAATTTCTTGCTCGTTGAACATTGCAAGATACGCGTGGTATCAAACGAGCGACTCATCCAGGCAGGATCGAGTGAGTCCCAACCGGCAACTGGACTGCTGGCCCCAGCTGGATTGCCGAGGCTTTACTCCGAGAAAAGGAAATTTCGACTATGGACTCCTGGCGCCGGTCGCTTAATCTCACCAGTACGCTCTCTGCCGTTGGCCTGACCGTCTATGGCTTGAGTGCCGTAGCTCTGGGCCACGGCATGGACAATCCTACTGCGAGTCTCCCGTCTTCCAGCGACAACGACCGCGGTTATACGCCCAGCCATGACGACAGCCGATCGTGCTTGAGCCAGCAGGATCTGAACACCTGCGCCCCAAATCAACCGATGCGTGCACTCAGCCCAGAAGAAGTGCAGATCGTGATGGGGACAAATTACCTCACGGATTCCCGTCCGGGCACGAGCCACGGTGGATGCAGCGACGCCGGATGCCACGTCACCGCAAGTCCGCCCCCTTCCTCCGGCGGGTCTTTTCCCCCTTCTTCCCCGCCCCCCGATTCTCCTCCGCCAGATAACGGAGGCGGCGGTGGAGACTCCGGCGGTCCAAACCAGTATCCCGCAACCGCGGCCTTGCAAACCCACCTAGAAAATTGCGCCAAGGTTTATGGCACAACAAGGCCGAATCCAAACTACACAACAAATTTCACGCAAGAATACGGCTTTCAGTCGCTCTCCAAGACAACAGGCCTAGTTCTTCAAAATGCGGTAGAGCCCACGGACAACCCGCCCACCACCGTGCCTCAGGGCGGCACTCCTTGGGGAATTATCGGTGGAGCAACCCACTGGTCCAGTCCACCGTATAAAACAGATCTCTATATGTATGCCTACCCCAGAAACTCTACCGCTTACACAGTAAACGTGATATCTCACGAGTGGTACCATCAAAACCACGATGTTCCCGGCGAGTCGGATAAACAACGAGGCGACAACGAGACAGCCGCGAAAGCCGCGGGAGCTGCCGCGCAGGCGGCTTACGAAAAAGACAACGGCGCCAAGTGTGCGGGCATGTGATAACGCCTCACAGTTCCCAGATGCAGGTAGGAAGGAGAAACAAGCCATGTCGAAACGGATTCTAGAGCTCGCACTGTTGCTCGGCGGTGCCACCCTGCTAGGTATGGGCACGCAGGCGTGCGCAACTTCGACCCAGAAGCCGCCCGCGGTCGGTGTTGACGCGCAGGCTGCAAGAGATCAGTTCCACGACGCCAAACGGTGCTTTGAGCTGGGCCTGCAGATTGAAGCCACGGCGAACGTCAACCAAATATGCAAGTCACTCGGACCCCATGCCGCACAGGACAAACGCTGCAGCAGCGAAAAAGCGGCGATGCGGTCCAAACGGATTATCGACGCACAAAAAGAACAGGCCAGCTGCAGCGCCGACCCGATTGTGCTGGAGAAAAAATTTCACACCGCATTGGTGACTGCTGCAAAAGCAGGCGATATTGATGCGGAAGTTTGCTACATCGGCGGATGGAGCCCGCTCGACCCAAAAGAAAGAAATGCATATATCAAAAACGCGCAGGCTTACATCAGCAAAGGACTGTCGCGAGGAGACTGGCGGGTGATTGAGCTCATGAGCAGGTCGCCGGCCGATGGAGGGGCGGGCATCATGATCAATCTACCCAACTTCGGTTCGCATTTTACGACCTACCGCTTTAATCGACTTTTGCAACTGGGGGCCACTGGAGACTTCGCGGATATTGCCCGAGTGAACGCCGACAATGAGGCGCGCTTCCTGACCAGGACGCAAGTCGTCAACGGCAACGAATGGGCGAGAGAAGAGTACCGCAAACATTTTGCCAACTCGCCCAAACTCACTGCCGCCCCGACCCCATGCCTTTCAAACAGCCCCGATGAATAATTCTTCATTTTAAAAGAATCAAAACCGCAAGAGATGACCATGGATTCGCTCAAATCGGTAAAGCGTCATGTTATCCGTCGGCTCTACGATGCGGAGTTTGACTTTAACTGCTTTGGGAGAGATCCGATCGGCACTTACATGCTCGCGACACTACCTCGCTCGGGCAGCACCTTCTGCGCAATACGTTTATGGCAAACCGGCCTGCTCGGCGCGCCTATGGAATATCTCAACTTTCGGATCATGGGTGACTTGTTCCAGAGGCTGGGTTACCGGCCTGACGAAGAGGGACACATCGAAGCCGCCAAGGTCTCCGCGTACTGGCATGACGTGCAACGACTCAGGACTTCGGGTAACGGTGTCTTCGGGTACAAGATGTTCACGTCGAATTACACAGAAGTTGCCAGGAAATTCCCCGACTTCCTGCCAAGCATCACGCCCAACTATGTCATTTATCTGACCCGTGAAGACGCCATCGGTCAGGCCATGTCCTACTCGCGCGCCCAGCGCTCAAGAGTCTGGTTCGCTGGCTCCGGGCAAAGCTCGACCGTCGAATATGACTACGAGCACATCAAGATCTGTCTGAGCTCCATCGAACAGCAAAAACGAGCTTGGGAGTCGGTGTTCAAGCTGACCGGGGTGAAGCCCTATCGGATCAGTTACGAGAGCTTGATGAGCTCTGGCGACGAGGTCATAGACGGCGTGTTGAGGTCGATGGGCATGAACCCCGACGCTTCAAGGGCCGTGGAGGTTCCCATGATCATGCGTCAGACCGATGGGATCAGCCGAAGCTGGCGCACACGATTCCAGGAAGACAGCGAGAACGAGCGCTCAGGGCAGAGTGTCAACGCCTGAGCCCAGAGGACCATGGCGCAGGCGGACTTCCAGGTTGCTCTGACGCGTCTCCCAAGCGGGAAAGCTGATGACTTGTCTGCCAGAGCCTTGGCCAGGACGCTTGATGACCTAATGGCGGGTGCCCCTGCCCATGTCCCGGAGCGGCTCTCTCGCTGGCTTATCGGCCGCCCCATTGCCCACGACGACCCCGGCCCGTTTCTTCGGGAAGAGTTGAACCATGAGCTTTCACGATACATGGCGGGAGCATCCACTCAGGTTTTTGAGGATGGCAGGTCACTGGCGGAAATACGCGCGCTGAGCGGTATGGATCTGCCCCCGCCCGAGGCCGTCGGCGATCGACGCGTTTTCCTGGACGTTCTCTCAGCGATGAGGCATGCGGTTGGTGATGGCAGTGCGGAATTTCGTCGGCATGCAGTGGCCAGCGGTAGAGACCGCCTGGGAAACCGGGTCGTCTATCCCCCAGCAGACCTCATCCCGGAGCGGCTGAATGCCATCTTTGAATGCTGGGACAGCTACAAGGAAAAAGAGCCTGCATTCGCGGGCATGGTCGCGATGACTGCCTTGATGAACCTGCATCCCTACCAAGATGGCAACGGAAGGGTCGGAAGAATGCTTTTTAATTGGACTTTTCGACAGGGCCGCGACAAGCAGCCCTACCTACCCATCTACGAGATATCCGCGTTCTCAAACTGCGGCTATCTGATAAGGCTTCGGCTGGCGCAATACCAGGCCAACTGGGAGCCGCTGGCGAACTTCTTCTTGACGCTTGGTCGACGGCTGTACGCCTGGCGCTAGCGTTCCGACCCCGATACTGCATTCGCTATAACTGCTCGGCTTAGGCGGACAGAGATCAGGGGAACCCGGAGGACAACCAGACGCTGTTCTTCGGAAATGCGCTCCTTCACGTGCAGTCTTCCTTTGATTGGGATTTCCCTCGCTCCGGCGCTGCTCAAAGAAGAGGAGCCTCGTTCAAAGCAGCGGCCGCCAACGGCTATTGACCGGTGCTGGACGGCGCCACTGGCAAGGCACTGTGGCGGTCCATCGGGCGGCCACGCTGATGACCTACGCCATGGGCAACCGGCACTGCAGCCGGTGGGCACGGCAAGCTGGATACCGGGCGCAGTGACGCGCTGGTGGCGTTCAAGTTGCCGGAGTGAGGTGGGCACCCGCGCCGTACGGTTCGCGGCGCGGGTGAAACCACGTAGCATCGGCATGTTTGCTGCACCCGGAGCCTCCGCATGCCGTCCGATTTCCACTCGCCCTATCGCCACGGTTTCGTGCGGCTGGCGGCCGCCGTGCCGTCGATACGGTTGGCCGACCCGGCGTTCAACGCCGAGCGCACCATTGCGCAGCTGCGCGAGGCGGCGGCGGAAGGCGCGGCGGTGGTGGTGTTTCCGGAGCTGGGCCTGTCCGGCTACAGCCTGGACGACCTGGCCCAGCAGGATGCCCTGCTCGACGCCAGCCTGGCCGCGCTGGACGCGGTGCGCGAGGCCACCACGCAACTGCTGCCGCTGGTGTTTGTGGGCCTGCCGCTGCGCGTGGAGGGCCAGCTGTTCAACGTGGCCGCCGCGCTGCAGGGCGGCGAGCTGCTGGGCGTGGTGCCCAAGCGCTACCTGCCGAACTACCGCGAGTTCTACGAGGCGCGCCAGTACACGGCGGGCGACCATGCGGTGGCGAACACGGCCGTGGTGCTGGGGCGCGAGGTGCCGTTTGGCAGCGACCTGATCTTTACCGCGGCCTCGCATCCGCACCTGCGCGTGCACGCGGAGATCTGCGAGGACATGTGGGTGCCGGTGCCGCCGAGCACCTACGCCGCGCTGGCCGGCGCCACCGTGCTGGTGAACCTGTCGGCGAGCAACGTCACCGTGGGCAAGGCCGATTACCGCCGGCTGCTGTGCGAGAGCCACTCGGCGCGCTGCCTGGCCGCGCACGTCTACACCTCGGCGGGCCTGGGCGAATCCACCACGGATCTGGCCTGGGACGGCCAGGCGATGATCGCGGAGAACGGCGCGGTGTTGGCCGAATCGGAGCGCTTCCAGGCCGAGGACCACCTGCTGCTGGCCGACGTGGATCTGGAGCGGCTGGTGCAGGAACGCATGCGCATGACCAGCTACAACGACCAGGTGCGCGATCTCCATCCGCAACTGCGCGCCATGCGCCGGGTGCCGTTCGCGTTCCGCGCGCCCACGCTCAAGGACCACCGGCTGCGCCGCCGCGTGCCGCGCTACCCGTACGTGCCCTCGAACCCGGCCACGCTGGACCAGCGCTGCTACGAGGCGATCAACATCCAGGCGCACGGCTTGATCCAGCGCATGCGCGCCACCGGTTCGCAGCGGTTGGTGATCGGCGTGTCGGGCGGGCTGGATTCCACCCTGGCCCTGCTGGTGGCGGTGGAGGCGTTCGACCGGCTCGGCCTGCCGCGCGCCAACATCCTCGGCTACACCCTGCCCGGCTTCGCCACCAGCACGCAGACGCGCGACCAGGCGCATGCGCTGATGCGCGCGCTGGGCGTCACCGGCGAAGAGATCGACATCCGGCCCTCGTGCCAGCAGATGCTGGCGGACCTGGGCCACCCGTACGCCCGAGGCGAGAAGGTCTACGACATCACGTTCGAGAACGTGCAGGCCGGCGAGCGCACCTCGCACCTGTTCCGCCTGGCCAACCAGCACCGCGCGTTCGTGCTCGGCACCGGTGACTTGAGCGAGCTGGCGCTGGGCTGGTGCACGTATGGCGTGGGCGATCACATGTCGCACTACAACGTGAATGCGTCGGTGCCCAAGACGCTGATCCAGTACCTGATCCTGTGGCTGGCCCAGGGCGGCCGCCACGACGCGGAGACCCGCACGGTGCTGGAGGCGATCGCCGGCACCACCATCTCGCCCGAGCTGGTGCCCGCCGACGCCAGCGGCGCGATGCAGGACACCGAGGCGCACGTGGGCCCGTACCCGCTGCAGGATTTCACGCTGTACCACCTCACCCGCTTCGGCTTCCGCCCCAGCAAGATTGCCTACCTCGCCCACCAGGCCTGGGGCGATGCGGCGCAGGGCGAGTGGCCTTCGCTGGTGCAGGAGGCGCAGCGTCGCGCGTACACGCTGGCCGAGATCAAGCACTGGATGGAGCTGTTCATCACCCGCTTCTTCGCTGCGCAGTTCAAGCGCAGCGCGGTGCCGAACGCACCCAAGGTGGGCGGCGGCGGCTCGCTGTCGCCGCGCGGCGACTGGCGCATGCCCAGCGACGCCTCGGCCGAGGCCTGGCTGCGCGACCTGCGCGAGAACGTGCCGGCATGAGGCTGCTGCGCTCGCCTGCCGAGAAAACCGAGGCGACGATGCCCGGCAAGTTGCAGCTGTCGCGCGCGGCCAAGGCGCTGCGCGCCGGCAAGCTGGTGGCGTTCCCTACCGAAACCGTCTACGGCCTGGGCGCGAACGCGCTGGACCCGGCGGCGGTGGCGCGCATCTTCGAGGTGAAGCGCCGGCCGCGCACCAGCCCGCTGATCATCCACGTGGAGCGCATCGAGGCGGCGCGCGAGCTGGTGACGCAGTGGCCGGACGCGGCGCAGAAACTGGCCGAGGCATTCTGGCCCGGCCCGCTGACACTGGTGCTGCCGCGGCGCGAGATCGTGCCGGACATCATCACCGGCGGCGGCAGCCACGTGGGCGTGCGCATGCCCAGCCACCCGGTGGCGCTGGCGCTGATCGCCGCCGCCGGCGTGCCGGTGGCCGCACCCAGCGCCAACCGTTTCACGCAGATCTCGCCCACCACCGCCGAGCACGTGCGCGCGGGGCTGGGCAGCGACGTGGATGTGATCCTGGACGGCGGGCCGTGCACGGTGGGCATCGAATCCAGCGTGCTGGCGCTGTACGACGACGGCCCGGTGCTGCTGCGCCCCGGCGGGGTGAGCCGCGAGGCGATCGAGGCGGTGATCGGCATGCCGGTGCGCGTGCCGGGCGCCGCGCCGGTGAAGGGCGAAACGCACGCCGCGCCGGGCATGCATTTTCGCCACTACAGCCCGCGCACCATGACGCTCACCGCGCATCCGGCGATGGCCGTGCCCAGCGGCGATGGCGCTTTGCTCACCCACCGACCGGCGCACTACGGTGCGCTGCCGGTGGCGCACCTGCAGGTAATGCCGAACTCGCCGGATGCCTATGCGCAACGCCTGTACGCCGCGCTGCATGAGCTCGATGGGCACGGCTACGACTGGATCGCCATCGACCTGCCGCCGGACGAGCCCGCCTGGGCCGCCGTGCGCGACCGGCTCAAGCGCGCCATCGCGCGCTGAGCGCTGGCGGGGTTTTCCGATTTCATCGCGGTGCTGGGCGATCAGGGAGATTCGCCGCGGCTCTGATCGGGACGCTATGGGTTAGGCCTGCAAACGGTTGCGACCGCGTGGTCCTTCGACTTCCTCGCTCTTCAAAGCCGTTGCCATCCATGGCCACTCCCCGCGCGCGCTTCGCTACGCTCAGGATGAACGGGGGTGTTCGTTTATGCGCCCGGATCCATAGAGCGCGGGCGCGACTGCACCGCACACGAGCCGCACCCCGATCGCGCGATGCAAAGCCCGCCATGGCCGCTGCGTTCGCGCGGCCGCGGGCGCCTCAGCGGCGGTTGATCATCGCGAGCACCTCACCCACCGTCAGGACGAACGGGGTGCTTGTTTACGAGCCCAATCCATAGAGCGCGGGCGCGAGTGCCCCGCACTCGAGCAGCATCCCTTTTGCACGATGCAAAGCTCGCCACGGCCTTTGCGCAAGCGCGGCCGCGAGTGCCTCAGCGGCGGTTGATCACCGCCAGCAACTCGCCCACCGTGCAGTGGGCTTCCACCGCGTGGCGCAGCGGCGCATTCGCGATCACCATGTAGCGATTGCGCCGGCCTTCGCGCTGGCGCTGCAGCACGCCCGCCTCCTCCAGCTCGGCCACGATGCGCAGCACCGCGCGCTCGGTCACGCCGACCCGCGCCGCCACATCGCGCAGCAGCATGGTGGGATCGCCCGACAGGCAGAACAGCACGTGCGCGTGGTTGCTGAAGAACGTCCAGCCTGGCGAGGCCACCGCTGCCTTGGGGGCGGTGGTGCGCGTCGGCGCGGCGGCCTTTGCTTTCGCTTTCACGGGCGCGCGCTTGACCGGCGCCGAAACCTGACGTTTAATACCTGACATATGTTTCGTGTTTTCCATGTCACATAAGGAGCCGCCGTGAACGCGCAACTCGCCCCCAGCCCTGCCCCCGCCACTTTAGCCCGCCACACCGTCGCCGTCGCGCATGGCGATGGCATCGGCCCGGAAATCACCGACGCCGTGCTGCACGTGCTGCGCGCCGCCGACTGCCCGATCGATTTCGCCCCCGTGCGCATGGGTGAGCAGGCCTACCTCGCGGGCGACTCCGCCGGCGTGCCGGCCGAGGCCTGGGACGTGCTCGCCCGCCACCGCGTGCTGCTCAAGGGCCCGATGACCACGCCCCAGGGCGGCGGCTACAAGAGCGTGAACGTGACGCTGCGCAAGACTCTGGGCCTGTACGCCAACGTGCGCCCCTGCGTGGCCTATCACCCGTATGTGTACTCGGCGCATCCGGGCATGGACGTGGTGATCGTGCGCGAGAATGAGGAAGACACCTACGGCGGCATCGAGCACCGCCAGACCGCCGAGGTGGCGCAGTGCCTGAAGCTGATCACCCGCCCCGGCTGCGAGCGCATTGTGCGCCACGCCTTCGAGTACGCGGTGCGTCACGGCCGGCGCAAGGTCACCTGCCTGACCAAGGACAACATCATGAAGATGACCGATGGCCTGTTCCATCGGGTGTTCGACGAGGTGGCGCGCGAGTACCCGCAGATCGCCGCCGACCACCGCATCATCGACATCGGCGCGGCGCGCCTGGCCACCCGGCCGAAGGATTTCGACGTGGTGGTGACGCTCAACCTCCACGGCGACATCCTCTCGGACATCGCCGCGGAAATGGCCGGCTCGATCGGCATGGCGGCGTCTTCCAACGTGGGCCTGCACGGGGCGATGTTCGAGGCGGTGCACGGCTCGGCGCCGGATATCGCCGGCAAGAACATCGCCAACCCCTCGGGCATGCTGCTGGCGGCGGTGATGATGCTGCTGCACCTGGGTGAGCGTGCGGCCGCCGAGCGCATCCACAACGCCTGGCTGTGCACGCTGGAAGATGGCATCCACACGCCCGACGTGTTCAACGAGTCGACCAGCAAACGCCGCGTGGGCACGCGCGAGTTCGCCCACGCGGTGGCCGAGCGGCTGGGACGCGAGCCGCGGCATCTGCAGCCGGTGCGCTACGGCGCTTTTGACGAGGCGGCGAGTGCGCCGGTGGAACGGATCGAGGCGCCGGCCGCAGCCCCCGAGCCGGCCAAGACCTGCGATGGCGTGGACATCTTCCTCGACTGGCATCCCGCGCAGCGCGATCCCGAGGCGCTGGCTGCGCAGCTACGCGCCGCCTGCCCGGACGGCCTGCGCCTGGCGGTGATCACCAACCGCGGCGTGAAGGTGTGGCCGCACGGCCATCCGGACACGTTCTGCAGCGACCACTGGCGCTGCCGCTTCGTCGGCGAACAGGGCGAGGTGTCGCCGCGCGCGATCCTGGCGCTGATGCAGAAGCTGGTGGACGCCGGCCTGCCGCCGATCAAGAGCGAGAACCTGTATCGCTTCGACGGCGAGCGCGGCTACTCGGTGGCGCAGGGCGAGTAAGCGCGATGCGGCAGGCGGCGGCTCAGGCCGCCGCCTGCCAGCGATACACCGGGCGGTGCGCCAGGGCGAGCAGTTCGCGGTCTTCCACCGTATCGCCGTAGGCGTGCACGCAGGCGTAGTCCTCCAGCCGCAGATGCTCGCGTACACGCGCCGCCTTGGCCGCCCCGGCGCAGTCGCCGCCGCGATAGCGGCCGGTGAGCACGCCCTCGCGCGATTCCAGCTCGCTGCAGATCAGCTCCAGACCGTGCGCACGGCACCACGGCGCCAGGTACGCATCGAGCGATGCCGACACCACCACGATGCGGTCGCCGCGCTCACGGTGCCAGGCGAGGCGCGCCATCGCTTCAGGCCGCAGCACATGCGGCAGGCGCTCACGCGCATAGCGCAGGCCCAGCGCGCGGATCGCCGATACCTCGCGACCGCGCAGCACGTGCGCGGTGACCTGACGCCGCACCGCGGTTCCCGAGACGAGCCCGAGCTTGTAGCCCAGCCATGGCCACAGCAGCCGCCGCCATGCCCGACGCCGGAACGCGGCCGGGCTGATGTAGCCCAGGAACGGCGTGTAGGTGTCGCCGGTGGTGATGGTGCCGTCGAAATCGAACAGGGCAAGGTCCATGGCGTGCGGTCATCCATGATGGGGGACGCGCAGCATACGCGACGGCGACCGGGCTCGCGGCCATGCGTCAGCTCCGGTATCATGCGCCGGTCATTGGGGAGTAGCCGCTCTTCGCTCGAAGAGGCTCGCGTCAACACACTTGGCCCACCGGCCATGGCGCAAGCAGCCCACCGGCCTGGCAAGACCTTTGACCACACGCCTCCGCATGGGCCGGGGAGACGTGTGGTCAACCGTCTTTCGACCGGCCCGGGACACATCCATGGAAGCACTCCTCGTCTCCGCCGGCGTCGTCGCCCTCGCGGAAATCGGCGACAAGACCCAGCTGCTCGCCTTCATCCTCGCCGCGCGATTCAAGAAGCCGTGGCCGATCATCGCCGGCATCTTCTGCGCCACGCTGGTGAACCACGGCCTGGCCGGCGCGCTGGGCGCGTGGATCACCTCGGTGACAAGCCCCGAGATCCTGCGCTGGGTGCTGGGCCTTTCGTTCATCGGCATGGCCGTGTGGACGATGATCCCGGACAAGATCGAGGAAGAGGAAACCCAGGTGGCCAAGCGCGTGGGCGTATTCACCGCCACGCTGGTGACGTTCTTCCTGGCCGAGATGGGCGACAAGACGCAGATCGCCACGGTAGCGATGGCCGCGCACTACCCCAACCCGGTGATGGTGGTGGCCGGCACCACGATCGGCATGCTGATCGCCGACGTGCCGGCGGTGTTTGTGGGCGACCGCCTCGCCGCGAAGATCCCGATGAAGCTGGTGCACTCGATCGCCGCCGCCATCTTCGCCGCCCTGGGTATCGCCACCCTGCTCGGCGCTGGCGCGAAGCTGGGGTTCTGATCCACCACGCCGGCGGTCTCTCCTTGCCCGTTGTAGGAGCCCGCTTGCGGGCGATGCCCTTGGGCTTTGATGCGGATCCAGAGCGAAAGGCATCGCCCGCGAGCGGGCTCCTACAGGGATTGCGTGCGGGAGTGATGGCGCGCTGGTGGGGATCGAGCACGGCCAAATCCCCCGCCGTTGTAGGAGCCCGCTTGCGGGCGATGCTCTTGGGCTTTGTGTGGATCTAGAGCGAAAGGCGTCGCCCGCGAGCGGGCTCCTACAGGGATTGCGTGCGGGAGTGATGGCGGGCTGGTGGGGATCGAGCACGGCCAATACCCCCGCCGTGGTTGGTTCCCCCGTGGGGGGGGTTGTGATGTGGGTTTTTGGGGGTTGAGAGGGACAACCATCGCCCCCCCGCGGGGGCCAACGGGCTGCTCATGCAGGCGGCGGAGCGCCACCCGAGCGATCGGAGGCAGCAGAACGAGTACCTCGCGAGCCTGCTGCGGGTCTCTCTCGACCCGTCGCGGGCCGAGTCCGCGACGCAGCTCGCCGCCACATTGCGCGGCCTC
>NZ_JBQCCF010000017.1:0-68063 GCF_051962475.1 Dyella sp. | reverse complement strand
CGTGGCCACCCCCGAGCAGATCGAACCCGATGATCACTGGGCGATCGATTGCCTCGGTGTTGGAGGACGGCCGCGCTTGCGGCGGTCGTCGTTTTTGCTCCACGCACTCGTCGCGTGATCGGTTGATTTCGATGCCGCCGGGGAGGGGGTGTGCTACCCGTCGGGTGCGTCAGGCAAAAATATTTTTTTCTTTTTGCAGGCGGCCCGGTCGTCTTCCATTCATGCATTTCCGGAGGGCGTCGCAGGGTGTCGCCAAGCATTTGGTGTGAGAGGAAAATTTTCGCAGTCGATCGATGACTTGCGGTCGTGGAAGCGGGAAACCGTTGTGGGGTGCGGCTTCCCGGGTTTTTGTGAGATTGCATGATTTATTTGTATGGACGTCTAGACGTCCGTATCTTTCCGTCTGCAATTTCCCCAAACCCCTTGCGTGGCGAGGCTTCCGGGCCGGCTGGGGCGGGATTTTGGGCGGTCTGCGAACGCCGAAAATCAATTGACAGCCGAAATCTTCAGGAATAGCTTTCGCATCAGATTCTGGGGAACAGGTGTTATGGCAGCAGTGAAGTTCGTCAAGCCTTATGTCGACCACGGTGAGAAGGCCGGCGCGGTACGCAAGATCACCGTCTCGATTCCACTGCATGTCCTGCGGCTTCTTTCTGATCTGCGCACCCACCGCCAGGTGAACAATCTTAGGCACGCCACCAACAGCGATTTGCTGGTCGAGGCGTTCCTTCACGCTTTTACTGGGCAACCACTGCCAACTGATGAGGAGCTGAGACGAACCATGGCCACTGCCAAGAAAACCGCTGCAAAGAAACCGGCCGCCAAGAAGGCCGCCAAGAAGTCCACCGTGAAGAAGGTTGCCGCCAAGAAGCCGGTGGCGAAGAAGCCGGCTGCCAAGAAGGCCGCCGTGAAGAAGGTTGCCAAGAAGGCTGTCGCCAAGAAGCCGGCCGCTGCCAAGAAGGCTGCGGTGAAGAAGGTCGCCGTCAAGAAGGTTGCTGCGAAGAAGGCTGCGCCGAAGAAGGCTGCCGCCAAGAAGGCTGCTCCGGCCAAGGTGGTCAAGGCCACCAAGACCGCCAAGACCAAGAAGTAAGTACACCTATAACAAGAAAGTTTTGTTCGGATTTGTTTCCCCGCGGTGCCCAGCGCGGGGAGACCCTTCGAAAGCGATTCGTCCCGGCCCTCGTGCCGGGACGCTTCGTTTTGGGGGACGCAAAATCTCAGGTCGTTCCTGCGCGGTGCGGGCTGCAACGTGTTTGCCGTCATCCCGCAATGCGGTTACCTTTCGCACATCCGCGCCGCGACTGACCTGGGGAAGGCGTCGCTCCTGGATTTACGGGGGGAAAAAGCGCGGGTATCTGATGCCACTCAGCGAGAGATCATGGATACCCGAATCACACTCGAGGCGCGCCGAGGCGCGCGCGGAGCCGTCCGGCCCGTCACACTGGTCGCCATTGCCGTCATCGTCGTGCTGGCGATCGCTTCCTGGTTTCTGATCATCCAGCCGCACGAGGAGATCGTGCTGTCCGATGCCGGTGGTCATCCCTCGACGCCGGTCACGCCAGGCACCGTGGCGCCGCCGCCGCCGGCCAATGTCGAGGCCATGGGCACCGACCAGTTGCTGGCGGAGGCACGCAAGGCGATGAACGACCAGCGCTACCTGGCGCCGGCCGGCAACAACGCCTTCGAGTTCTATTTCAAGGTGCTCGAGCGCGAGCCGGGCAACCCGGTGGCGACCGACGCCCTGCGCGAGACCTTCCCCTTTGCAGCGAGCGCCGCCGAGCAGGCGATCAACGCGCGCAACTTCAACGAGGCGCAGCGCGAGATCGACCTGCTGGCCAAGGCCGATCCGGCCAATTTCACGCTGACCATCCTGCGCTCCAAGCTGGACGCGCAGCGCAAGCTGCTCGACAAGGAGCAGCAGCAGGCGTTGGATCAGGAGCGTCAACAGCAACTGGCCGCGCAGAAGGCCGCCGAGGAAAAGGCCGCGGCCGATAAGGCAGCCGAGGAGCAGCAGACCGCGGCAACCAAGAAGCCGGCAGCGCCTGCTGGCAACGCGGTCGCCAGCCAGCCGACGGAGACCCCGACGACGCCGGCACCGGTGAAGGCGGCTCCCGCCTCGACGCCGGCGGTGCTGGTGCGCAGCGTAAACCCGCGCTATCCGACGCCGGCACAGCGCTCGCGCACTGAGGGGTACGTCGTGGTGAGCTTTACCGTCACGGCGGAGGGGCGCACCTCGAACATCAAGGTGGTCGACGCCCAGCCGCGGCACGTGTTCGAGCGCGCCGCTACCGATGCCGTCGAACGTTGGGAGTTCAAGCCCGCCACCCGCGATGGACAGCCGGCGGACAGCACGTTGACCAACCGGATCAACTTCACGCTCGGTCAGCCCTGAGCGATCCGCGTGGAAACGAAACCGGCCAGCGATATCGCTGGCCGTTTTCGTTTACTCGGTGAAGCGCCGACCCCGATATCGGGCCGCTGCGGGTCACGACATCAGCGGTGGCGGATGCGCTTCGCGCGTGGCCGTTTCCGCTCCGGCTTGCCCACGGGCTTGGGCGGACTCTCCAGACCGGCCCAGTCCACGTGCGGCAGCGCGAGCAATCGATCGAACATCATCGGCATCAGGCCCGAAGGCGTGGCGCCGGCCGAGTTCCACATCGTGACGATGCCGGTGTGGTACTTGGGCAGGAAGCCGATCATGGTGCGGTAACCCTCCACCGCCCCGGCGTGGAAGATCATCGTCTCGCCGCCGTAGGTGAACACGCGCCAGCCCAGCCCGTAGTGCGCCGCGGTGATCCGCGCGCGCCGCCAGGGCGTGGAGTGCATTTCGATCGGCGTGGAAATCCCGGGGGCGTGCAGCACCGCAAGCAGCTCGGCCGGCAGTACGTCCGGCCGGCCGCCCATCTGCGCGACCAGCCACTGCTCCATGTCGCGCAGACTGGCGTTGACGCCGGCCGCCGGGGCGACCCGGTAGTACGCCTCGTTGGGTTCGAACGGGCGCCATTGGCCGTGGCCCATGGCGCGATGGGGATGCGCCCAGCTCGGGCTCGCCTCCAGCGCGGCCCGACCGTAGCTGGCCGTTTTCATGCCCAGCGGATAGAACAGGCGCTTGTCGACGAGGCGGTAGAAGAAGTCGCCGGTCTTGGCGTAGATCACGTCGCCGATCAGGCTGAAGGCGACGTTCTGGTAGCCGTAGCACTGCCCGGGACCGCACGTCATGTCGACCTCGTCGAGCTTGCGCACCAGCTCCTCGTAGGGCACGTCGTCCTCGAGCATGTTGTCGTAGGTGTTGCGCGGCAGCCCCGCGCGCTGGCCGAGAATGTCGCCGACGGTCACCTTCTCAGCCGCCTGCATGTCCTTGAGCTTGAAGAACGGCAGCACATCGACCAGGCGCGTATCCCAGCTCAGCTTGCCATCGCGCACCAGCAGCGACGTGAGGCCGGTGGCGAAGGCCTTGGACAGGGACGCCAGCCGGAATACCGTCTGCGGCTTGATCGGCTCCTTGGTCGCCGCATCGGCGTAGCCCAGGGTGTACTCGAAGGCGACCTTGTCGTTCACCACCACCGCCGTGGCCAGGCCGGCGACCGATCGGCGCCGCGCGAGTTCGTCGAGCCAGTGGCGGTAGTCGGCCAGCGCCTCCTTCACCCGCGCCGGCGGCAGCTGTGCCGATGGCGTGTTGGACACCACCGGGGTCGGTGTTGCCTGATGGGCGGAGGCGTGGCCGAAAGCTGCGGCGGCCGGGAGGACGAGGGCGCTGGCGAGCGCGAGGGACAATGGACGGAACGGCATGCTGCTCTGGGAATGCGTTCGGCGTGAAGCAGCCGAAGAATGGGGGATTACCGGCACGCCGGTCACGCTTCTGATCGGACGATTGTGGTCGACTTCGCCCGCGGCGACAACGAGGCGAACATGCTGCGGTACGGCAATCGGGGCCGTCGCGCTCAGACCACAGCCGGCCCTGTCGGTTCCGCGCGCGGAGGATCAGGCAGGCCTTGCAGCCATGCGCTGGCCCGCTCGGCGATCATGATCGTGGGGGCGTTGGTATTGCCGGTGGGCAGGCTGGGCATGACCGAAGCATCGATCACCCGCAGCCCCTCGATACCGCGTACGCGCAGCTCGCTGTCCACCACGGCTTCAACATCCTCACCCATCCGGCAGGTGCCGACGGGGTGATAGATCGACTCCGCCTTGCGTCGGATGAAGCCCTCGAAGTCGGCGTCGCTGCGCAGCTCGCCTTCGGGGAACACCGGCTTGCCGCGGTAGGGGTCGAAGGCGCGCTGGGCGAGGAACTCGCGCGACAGCTTCGCGGCCTCGATCATGCGGGCCAAGTCATGGCCTTCGCCGTCCCCGAGGTAGTTGGCGTGAATCGCGATAGGCTGGCCCGGATCGGCCGATTGCAGATGCAGCCGGCCGCGGCTGCGTGGGTGCAGATAGCACGCATGCAGCGTGTAGCCGTCGCCCGGCAGGCGATGGCGGCCATGGTCGTCGAGCAGGGCGGGCACGAAGTGGAACTGCAGATCGCAGCGCTCGTCCGTCGCCAGCCGGCTGCGCACGAAGCCGCCCGCCTCGGCGATGTTCGACGTGCCCGGCCCCTGCCGTTGGGTGAGGTAGCGCCACCCGACGCTGATCTCGCTCAGGTGGTCGTAGGTAATCGGCTGGGTGCTGCCGACCAGGGTGCAGATGTCCAGATGGTCCTGCAGGTTGGCGCCGACGCCGGGCAGGTCGAGCGCGACGTCGATACCCTGGGTGCGTAGCGCGTCAGCCGGGCCGATGCCCGAGAGCATCAGCAACTGCGGCGAGTTGATCGCGCCGGCCGCCAGCAGCACCTGGTTCGCTTCGATGCGCTCGCTGCCATGTCCGCAACGCAGCTGCACGCCGACCGCGCGATCGCCCTCGATCAATACCTTTTCGACCAGCACGCCGGTGCGCACGTGCAGGTTGGGCCGATGGCGAGCCGGCTTGAGGAAGCCGGCAGCGGTGGAGCAGCGCGCGCCGTCGCGCTGGGTCACCTGGTACAGCCCGAAGCCTTCCTGCGAGTCGCCATTGAAATCGCGGTTGCGGACGAAGCCGGCGCCGGCGGCCGCCTCGATCAGCGCGTCCGAGAGGACGTTGCGGTATCGCAGGTCGGACACACCGAGCGGGCCGCCGGTCCCGTGGAAGGCATCGACGCCCCGGCTGTTGTCCTCGCTGTGCACGAACCAGGGCAGCACGTGCTCCCAGCGCCAGCGCGCGTCGCCGGTGGCTGCCGCCCAGCGGTCGTAGTCGCCGGCCACGCCGCGGATGTAGCACATCGCATTGATCGAGCTGGAGCCACCCAAGGTCTTGCCGCGCGGCCACCACAGGCGTCGGCCGAGCAACTGCGGCTCGGGCTCGGTGTCGTAGTTCCAGTTCACGCTGCGCACCTTCACCAACCGGGCCAGCCCAGCGGGCATGTGGATCAGAGGGTTCCAGTCACGCGGGCCGGCCTCCAGCAGCAGCACGCGCGCGTTCGGATTTGCACTCAGCCGGTTGGCCAGCACGCAACCTGCCGAACCGGCACCCACGATGACGTAGTCGTAGTTCATCCCCATCCCCCGGCACCGGAAGGCACCCGCACGGTGCATGCTAGTCTTTGCCGGACCCCCGCTGGAACTCCCCGGTGACTCCACTCCCCCAGGCCGTCGCGAGCGAGCGTCGTGCCGCCGCCCTGTCCGCTGCAGCGTTCTTTTTCGTACTGACCTCGTACTACATCATGCGGCCGGTGCGCGACCAGCTGAGCGGCGCGGTGGGCTCGTCGCAGTTGCCGTTGTTCTACCTCGGGACGTTCATCGCCATGCTGGTGCTGACCCCGGTATTCGGCGCCATGGTGGCGCGTTTTCCCCGCCGTCGCCTGCTTGGCTGGAGCTACTGCTTCTTCATTGCCTGCCTGATTGCCTTCGTGCCGGCCTTCCTGGCGCAGGAGCGCATCGGCGCACGCGAACTGGGCGTGGTGTTCTTCGTCTGGGTCAGCGTGTTCAACCTGTTCGTGGTGTCGCTGTTCTGGAGTTTCATGGCGGACATCTTCGACAGCGCGCAGGCGCGACGGACATTCCCGCTGATCGCCCTGGGTGGCATGGCCGGCGCGGTATTCGGGCCGATGGTGACCAGCCTGCTGGTCGGGCTGCTGGGCGTGGCGCCGCTGCTGCTGGTGTCGGCGCTGATGCTCGCTGCAGCGCTGGTGCTGTTGCTGCGTCTGTCCACGCACGATGCTGCCGGACACCCGTCACGCAACGAGGAGGCCATCGGCGGCTCGCTGTGGGCGGGCGTGCTCGAGCTGTGGTCGCGGCCGTTCCTGCGTTACATGGCGATCCTCATGTTGCTGGGCGATGGCATCGGCACGCTCGCCTATGCCCTGGTGGCCGATTACGCCAAGTTCCATCTCGCCACCAGCGAGCTGCGCACGGCGTTCTATGCCCATCTGGATCTGGCAGTGAACGGGCTCGGCGCGTTGCTGCAACTGACAGCGACCCGCTGGCTTCTCACGCGCTGGGGCGCCGGCTGGGGGCTGGTGCTGCCGGCGCTGGTGAACCTGGTGCTGCTGGCGGCGGTGATGATCGGTGGCCAAGGCAGCCTGGCGCTGGGCGGCGCCACGGTGCCCCTGGTGGCGATGATGCTGGCGGTGAGCCGCGGTTTTGCCTACGGCATGACCAAGCCGGCCAGCGACGCACTGTATACGCGTGTGCCGCGCGAGACGCGCTACAAGGGCAAGAACTTCATTGAGACCACGGTCTGGCGCTTCGGCGATCTGGTTGTCACCAGTGGCGTCAGCGTGCTGGGTACGGCGGGCATCGGCGTAGGTGGCATGGCGCTGATCGGTGTGCTGGTGTCGACGGTAGCGACGTGGGTGGCGCGTCGCGCCGGGCAGTCGCCGGATCTGTTGCCCGATGTTCCCGTCGCCACGTCAGACGAACCAGTCGATCCGCGTGCTCCGTAGCGCGCTCAGTAGAAGGTCGCGATCACGCTCAGCTGGTGATATAGCGCTGCAGCTGCTCGATCTGCTCGGCCTGTTCGTCGATCACCGCCTTCACCAGGTCGCCGATCGAGATCACGCCCACCACGGCGTTGCCTTCGACCACCGGCAGGTGGCGGATGCGGCTGTGCGTGCACAGGCGCATGCATTCGAGTACTTCGGTGTCAGGCCCCACGGTGACCGGCGGCGCGCTCATGATTTCGGATACCGGGGTACCCCCGGACGACCGGCCCTGCAGGATCACCTTGCGTGCGTAGTCCCGCTCCGAAACGATGCCCACCAGCTGCTCGCCACGCATCACCAGTAGCGCACCGATCCGGCGCTCGGCCATCAGGCGGATGGCTTCCAGCACGGCCGTGTCGGGCGCGACCGCGTGCACCGCGTTGCCCTTGATCTCGAGCAGATGCTTGACCTGATTCATGACCGCCTCCCGCGCATGGACCCCGCAAGGAGTCTAGCGCCGTGGCCGGTCGGGCGGTGTTGCCGCAGTGTGAACCGTGGTGCCGGTCACGAACCGATGCGGAGGCGCTCGGCGATGAAATACAGCGGCCGCTGCTTGCTCTCGGCGTAGTTGCGGCCCAGGTATTCGCCGATCACCCCAAGCGCCAGCAGCTGCACACCGCCGAGGAACAGGATCACCACCATCAGCGTGGGATAGCCGCGCACCGGGTCGCCCCACAAAAGCGCCTTGGCCAGCACCCACAGGCCGTAGACGAAGGCGAACGCCGCCGCGCCCAGCCCCACCCAGGTGGCTAGCCGCAGCGGCGCCGTGGAGAACGAGGTGATGCCCTCGACCGCCAGCTGGCTCAGCCGCCAGTAATTCCATTTGGTGTCGCCGGCGAAGCGCGGATCGCGTTCGTAGCGGATCGAGGTCTGCCGATAGCCGATCCAGGCGAACAGCCCCTTCATGAAGCGCTGGCGCTCGCGCAGCTGGCCCAATGCATCGAGCGCGCGGCGCGACAGCAGGCGGAAATCGCCGGTATCGCGCGGCAGCGGGGTGTCCGACAGTCGCTCCATCACCCGGTAAAAGGCTGCGGCTGTGAAGCGCTTGAGCGCACTCTCGCCGGCGCGGGCGCTGCGCGTGGCATAGACCACGTCGTAGCCCGCCTGCCATGGCTCGATCAGCGCGGGGATCAGCTCGGGCGGATCCTGCAGGTCCGCATCGATCACCACGGCCGCGCCCTCGCTCACTGCGTCGAGCCCGGCGGTGAGGGCCGCCTCCTTGCCGAAATTGCGCGACAGCCGCAGGCCGGCCACGCGCGCGTCGTTGCAGTAGTCGGCGATCCGCTCCCAGGTGTCGTCCTGGCTGCCGTCATCCACGTACAGCACGTGGGTGTCGACGGCGAGGCCGTCGACCACGGCAAGCAGCCGCGCGTGGAAATCATCCAGGACGCTCGCTTCGTTGTAGGCGGGAACGACGATGGTCAGCTGGGGCATGGGGTATGGCCGTGACGTGGACGAGAGCCTGCTGCTGAGGGTGGCGGGCGGCGCGCCCTCATCGACGACCAATACCCGCCGGCGGCGTGTCGCTTTCCAGATAGGGCGGGCCGCCGAGTCGCGCCATCTGGCGCTGGATCCAGTCCGCGCGGCGCAGTACGTAGGCGCTTGGCCGATCTGCATGCATGCGCCGCGGGCTGGGCAGCACCGCGGCCAGTCGCGCCGCCTGGGCCGGGCCGAGCCGAGCCGGCGGCATGTGGAAGTAGGCATCGCTGGCAGCACCTACGCCGTAGATGCCATCGCCGAACTCGGCGATGTTCATGTAGACCTCGAGGATGCGCTGCTTCGGCCAGGTGATTTCCAGCAACACCGTGAAGTACGCCTCCAGTCCCTTGCGCACGAAGCTGCGGCCGTTCCACAGGAACAGGTTCTTCGCCGTCTGCTGGCTGATCGTGCTGGCCCCGCGCAGGCGCTTGCCCTCGTCGGCAGCGTCCAGGGCGTCCTGGATCTGGTCGAAGTCGAAGCCGTGGTGAAACGGGAATTTCTGGTCCTCGCCAGCCACCATCGCCAGCGGCACCCACGGCGATACCTGCGACCACGGCACCCAGCGGTGGTGCAGCTGCAAATCCTTCTCGCCACGTACCCACGCACCGAGCTGGCGCTCCATCATCACCGCCGAGGTCCACGGGGGTGCGAAGCGCAGCACCAGTACGAACAGCCAGCTCAGGGCGATCCAGCTCAAGGCGAGCAGGCCGATCCAGCGCAGCAGGCGGAACAGTCGAAAACGTGGGTGCATGGCCAGGTGGCGAGCGGCAGAATCCCCAGTATAAGCGCGTGCCCGGCGACACCGTTGTGGGGCCGGCCCGACGCCCCCACATCGCGGGGTTGAACTGATTGCGAGGTGCCTGTGGAAACCACCCTGGTCGAAGATGTGTTGCACCGCTTCCTGCTCGAGCGTGCCGGTGTGCGCGGCGTGCTGGTACGCCTGGGCGCGGCATGGCGCGAGGTGGCCGGTCGCGCCGACTACCCGCCGTCGTTGCGCGATCTGCTGGGGCAGTCGTTGGCTGCCAGCGCCCTGTTGACGGGCAACATCAAGCTTGATGGAGCACTGTCGATCGAGCTCAAGAGCACCGATGCGCTGCGCCTGCTGTTTACCGAATGTACCGATCGCGGGCGGCTGCGTGGCCTGGCGCGCTGGGCCGATCCGCTGCCCGAGCCGCTGGCATTGTCTTCCCTCGCCGGCGCGGTGATGGCCATCACCATCGGCCAGGCCGAGCGTGGCCAGCGCTACCAGGGCTTGGTCGACCTGCAGCATGCCGAGCTCGCACCGTCACTGGAGAATTACTTCGCCCAGTCCGAGCAACTGCCCGCGCGCATCCTGCTGGCCGCTGACGGCGAGCACGCGGTTGGCCTGATGTTGCAGCAACTGCCGGGCGAAGGCGGCCACGATGCGGTGAGGGACGATGATGCCTGGACGCGCATCGAACACCTCACTGCCACGCTCGGCGCGGACGAGATGCTTGCCACAGCTCCGGAGCAATTGCTGTTCCGGCTGTACCACGAGGAGGAAGTGCGGCTGTTCGAGCCGCGTCCGTTGGCGTTCGGCTGTAGTTGCACGCGTGAGCGCGTGTCGGCGATGCTGCGTGCATTGGGGCGTGAGGAAGTGGAGGCCGCTTTGGCCGCCCGTGATGGCGAGATTGAGGTGATCTGCGAGTTCTGCGCGCAGCGCTATACCTTCGACCCGATCGACGCGGAGCACCTGCTGCGCGATGCCGGCAGCACCGGCGCACCCACGACCGCCCAATAAGCCAGCGTCGCATCCGACCGGCCGATCGGAGTTACCCGATCGCCGGCAGCAGGTGCGTGGGAGCGTTTGGCCCCAGCCATTCGCTTGCCGGTCGGGCGGTGGAGAACAGGAAACCCTGGGCGTACCGCGTGCCGATGCGTAGCAGCGCCTGGCGTTGGTAATCTTCCTCGATGCCTTCGGCGATCACCTGCATCTGCAGTGAGTCGGCCAGGACCTGGATGCCGCGCACTACCGCCAGGCCCTGATTTTCGTCCAGTTGGGCCAGGTCTTCGGGCAATTCGGTGATGAAAGAACGGTCGATCTTCAGCGTCTGGATCGGGTACTGGTGCAGATAGCTGAGTGAGGAGTAGCCGGTACCGAAGTCGTCCAGCGAGATCATGATGCCGCGCTGGCGCAGGTTTTCCAGCATGCGTTTCACCTGCGGCGGATTCTCCAGCAACGCGCGCTCGGTTACTTCGATACGGATGCTCTGCGCGACCACGCCATGGCGCTCCATGGCCGCGAGCAGCCGCTCGTCCAGGTCCGGTAGACGGAAATGCCGACCGGACACGTTGATGCTGACGAAGCCCTCGCCACGGGTGAGTGCCGTGGTCTGGGCGAATACCTGCTCGAAGATCTGCCAGTCGATGGACTCCGAGCAGCCGCTTTCCTCGGCCACGATCAGGAAGTCGCCAGGCGTAAGCACGCCGCGCTCGGGGTGGTTCCAGCGAAGCAACGCCTCGAAGCCGACGATGCGGCCGTCGTCGATCGCCACCACTGGCTGGTAATACGGCACGAACTCGCTGCGTGACAGCGCACGGCGCAGGTCGCCTTCCATCTCCAGTAGCGACAGCGCCTCGTGACGCAGTCGGTCGTCGAACAGCGCAGCGCGGTGGCGGCCGTCATCCTTGGCGCTGTACATCGCCGCGTCCGCATCGCGTAACAGTTCTTCGGGCTGTTGATAGTGCATCGAGGGCAGGGCGATGCCGATCGAGGCGGAGGTGAAGATCTCCTTGATGCCGAGGCGGAACGGCACCTGCAGCTCGGTAATGATGCGCTCGGCGATCTGTAGCGGCATGTCGCCGTCCGAGATGCCGTCCAGCAGTACCGCGAACTCGTCGCCGCCCAGGCGCGCCACCAGATCACGCGTCTTCAGGCAGGCGCGGATGCGTCCACCGACCTGGAACAACAGATCGTCGCCTACCAGGTGGCCGACGGAATCGTTGATGACCTTGAAGCGGTCCAGGTCGATGAACAGCACCGCGAAAAGTCGCTGCGGATCGGCCTTGTACTGGGCCAACGCGTGGTCGAGGCGCTGTAGCAGCAGGGTGCGGTTGGGCAGGCCGGTGAGCGAATCGTGCAGGGTCTCGTACTTCAGCCGGCGCTCGACGCGCTCGCGCTCGGCGATCTGCTCGCGCAGGTCGCGGTTGGCCAGCGCCAGCGCGCGAGTGCGCTCGTCCACCCGACGCTCCAGGCTGGCGTAGGCCTGCTTGAGCGACTCATTGGTGTGCTTGCGCTGCAGCGCGTTGGCGATGTGATAGCTGACGAAGGTGAGCAGCTCCTGATCCCGAGCCGTATAAGTGTGCTCGGGCGTGTAGCTCTGCACCGCCAGCACGCCCATCACCCGCTCGTTCCACACCAGTGGCACACCGAGCCAGCACACCGAGCGCGCGCCGAACTGGTTGATCTCGCCCAGCGCGACCAACCGGTCGATCTCCGCCGGGTCGGCCAGTAGCGGCTTGCCATGGCGCAGCACGTACTCGGTGGCGCCGCGGCCGTGGCTGCGCGGCGGGCGCACGCTGTCCACTTCGTCCACGGAATAGGGGAAGGTGATCTGCTTGCCGTCGTCGTCGAGCAGCGCGATGTAGAAATTGCGTGCGTAGATCAGTCCGCTGATGATGCGATGCACCGCCGCGTAAAAACCTTCCAGGCTCTCCGGTGCGCTGGCCATTTCGGCGATACGGAACAGCGCGGCCTGCAGGCGTTCACCGCGCTGACGCTGCAGCACCTGCTGGCGCAGCACGCGATTGGCCTCGCGCAGCGCAGCGGTGCGATCGGTGACGCGCCGCTCCAGTTCGGCGTGCGCGGCGCGCCGTTCCAGCGCCGTCTGCACGTGCTGGGCCACGTAGCTCAGCAGTTCGCGGTCGTTCTGGGTGTAGCGCGTGTCGCCGCGATAACTCTGCATCACGATACCGCCGACCACGCGTCCCTCACGCAGCAGCGGCACGCCGAGCCAGTGCTCGCAGTTGGGACCGATCGGCACCAGCCGCCCCTGCAGCAGCTGCGACACCTCGTCGATCGAGCCCATGATCGGTTGCCCGGCCTTGAGCAGGTTCCACGTGAGGCTGTACTCGATGTCCTTCAGCGGCACGCTCTCGTCGGGCGGCGGCGGCTCGGCATCCATCGTGTCCACGTAATACGGGAAGCGCACGCTGTCGGTGACTTCGTCGTAGAGCACGATGTAGAAGTTCTCGGCGTACATCAGACTGCCCACGATGCCGTGCAGCGCACGCATCATGTCGGGCATGTTGTGGTCGGCGCCGGCCTGTTCGGCAATCGCGTACAGCGCCCGCTGCAGGCGCTCAGCCAGCGCCAGGCGCGAGATCGCCTCGTACAGCCGCGCCGTTTCCGCCAGCTGGCGCAGGCGCGAGGTGATGATGCGCCCCAGCCATGCCAGCTCGACCTCCACCGGCGCGGGCATCGGCGGGATCGGACACTCCAGGGTGAGGGTGCGCAGGCCCTGCGGGTCGTCGGCCAGGTCGAGCTGGCGCAGCCCGGGATCGGGCGTCCACACGTCGCCATGCAGTCGCCAGCGCAGGCGGCCGGGAATGTTCAGGCCGGCCAGCAGGCGCTCGCAGATGTCCATCACGCCGGCCGCATCGGCGGCGGCAAAAAGCTGCTCGATGGCGCCATGCAGCGCGAGGGGCCGGATGCCGCTTCGATCGGCTCCAGGCGCGCTCTGGGTGGACGCAAAGCTCATCGAAATGGGTGAATCCGGCATGAAGAAACAACAGGCGGCCTTTATATCTCGCCAGCAGCCCTTTGTCGCCGGCTGTGGGTCGTTCCGGGCGGCGGGAACCCCGCCCTCTGGCGGGCAGTCCAAGCGGCGCCTTGGCCCCGGATTTTGTGCGCCAGGACGGCTTTGCAGGCTGTTAGTAAAACGTAAAGCGAGCTATACTCCCGCCACGTTCCATCCACCGGATAGCCCTTTCGCCGCCATGCGTTGCGCGCTTGCCCTTGCCATCACCGCCCTGCTGCCGCTGTCCGCGGCGGCCCAGGCGTGGTCGGGCGATTCGCACGACATGGCCGCGCGCCTGCTGGCGCAGCAGCCCGACCAGATGGCCGAAGTGCAGCCGGGAGTGGCCGTGCCGCTCTGGCGCGGCGCTGATGGCCGCATGCTGATGCTGCGTGCAGACGACCAGCCTGCGGGTGGCCTTGCCGCCGACACGCCGCTGACCTTCAGTGTGGTCGATGCGGGCAGTGTGCTTTCCAGCAACCTGCAGTACCGGCTGGGGCCGTCGCTGCAGGCTCATGCGGGGGTCGTTGAGCATTCCTGGGGCAATGCGCCTTACCGCGTGCTCGGCAGTGAGGTGGGTGCCACCTACAGCGCCGGGCGCTACAGCCTGGGGCTGAGCGTCGGGGCGGACACTGCCAACGGCGCGGCGCGTCTGCCGCGCGTGCTTCCCGGCGCGCTGCCGGGAGTGAACGGATTGTCCGCCTTCGGCAGCAGCGCGCAGCTCAACGCGCGTGGTCGCGTGGCGCTGGATAGCCGCAGCGGAATCGATCTCGGCGCCAGCGTGGGCCGCATCCATCTGCTGCCCGGCAACCTGCTGGGCGTGGACATGCTCGACCAGAAGGCATTGAGCTTCGGCGTCGACCGCGGGCCACTGAGCGGCAGCCTGGTGGGGCGCGTGATGCAGCCTTCGGCCGGCATTCCAGGCGCCTACAGCCCAGATCGCCGCTGGAGCAGTATCGATTTCGGGGTGACCTGGAAGCTTCCCTGGCAGGGCCAGCTGAGCGTGGGTGCGCAGAACCTGTGGTCTTCGGGAACGCCTGCCAATACCCCGGCTGGCCCCGAGCCGGATCAGTCACGCACGCCCTACGTGCAGTACCACCAGGACCTCTGATCCCCGAGCCGACCGAACGAAAACGCCGTCGCGAAAGCGACGGCGTTTTCGTATGCGGGTGTCTATCGCTCAGTCGCCCTGGCGGCGGATCCGCACGTCGCCGCTGAAGCTCTCCACGCCGATACGCGCGCTGCCGCTGCCCTGCTGCACGGTCAGCTCACTGCCCGGACCGTGCTCGTTGTGCTCGGCCTTGCCGAAGTCGCTGCGCAGGTCGCCACTGAAGCTGCTGGCGTGGATGGCGGCGGCGACATCCGCAGGCAGCATCAGCTGCACGTCGCCGCTCATGCTGTCGATATCCATGCGCCCGTTGGCGGCGAGGCCGCCGCTGACATCGACATCGCCGGATACCGTGCTCAGCGTGAAGGTCTGCCACGGGCCGCCACGTACCTGCACGCGGCCCGAGACCGTTTCCAGCTTGGCCTGATCACCCAGCGACGGGGCGAGGATGTCGCCACTGACCGTCTGCAACTCAGCGCGGTCGGCCTTGCCGGATTGCTCGATGCCCCCGCTGACGCTGTCCACCTGCAGCGAGGGCGTGCGCGCATGGATGCGCACCTTGCCGCTGACCGAGTTCACTTCGATGGCACCACCGTCGGTGCCATCGACGCTGAGCGGCGCGCTGACCACGTTAACCTCCAGCGAGGCCCCGCGCGGCACCTGCACCTCCAGGTTGGTGGAACCCATGGCGTTGTCGCTGCCCCAGTTGAACACGCCGGACTTGCCTTGTGCCTGCACCTTGATCTCCAGGTCGCCGTCCGAGCCGGTGATCGCCAGCGGCCGCGCGCCATCGCCGAGACTGCCGCCCACATGAACTTCGTTGCGGTCCCATGCGGTCACGGTGACCTCGCCCTTGATGTTGCTGATGCTCACGTGGGCCTTCGGGGTGGCGGGGTGGGTCAGGTCCAGCGGCGTGTCGGCGCAGGCGAGGCCGGCGTAAAGCAGCGTGGCGAGCGGCAGGTAGCGCAGAGTGGTATGCATGGTGTTCTCCTTCGCGTCAGCTGGCATCGTGGCCGAGCTGGCGCAGTCGTGATTCTTGCTGCTCGGTGCGGTCGAGCAGGCGCTGCAGCGCCGCCGAATTCGGGGATTGCTGGATGGCCTGGCGCAGTTCGTACTGCGCCGCCGTGAGTTCGATCGCCGCACCGGCCAGGCGTGGATCGTCGGGCTTCCATACCGGCACGCTGGCCACGTCGGTGGAGGTGGCGGGCGCCGCCGCCGGTGCCATGCGCATCAGGCCGACCGCGAGCACGGTGACCGCGGCCAGGCCGGCCGCGAACAGCCAGGTCGTGCGTGTGGCAGTTGCCCGATGCGGCGCGGCTTCGGTCGGAGCGGCCCGGTCCAGCGAGCGCTCGATATCCGCCCACAGGTCACGGCGCGGCGCCTGTGGCTGGCGCAGCTCGCGCAGTTGTCGACGCCATTCGAAATCGTTCATACGGTCTCTCCCAACAGCTTGCGCAATAGTGCGCGGGCGCGATGCAACTGCGCCTTGGATGTACCGACGGCCATGTCCAGGTCCCGGCTGATGTCCTCGTGCTTCCAGCCTTCGATGTCATGCAGTACCAGCACCGCGCGCGCGCGCGGCGGCAGCGTGGCGATGGCCCGTTCCAGTTCGTCGCGTTCGGCGGCGCAGAAGGGCGTATCGCCGTGTTCGGGCAGCGAATCGTCGTCCATGAAGCCGACCGGATCGGCGTGCCGCGCGCGGATGTCCATCAGCGCCAGATTCACCGCCAACCGATATAGCCAGGTGCCGAAGGCGCTCTCGTGGCGAAACTCGGCGAGCTTCTGCCAGGCCCGCACGAAGGCGTCCTGGGTGAGGTCTTCGGCGCGCGCGTGGTCATAGCCGGCCAGGCGCAGCACCGCACCGTGGATGCGATCGACGTGGCGGCGATACAGCCGCTGGAAGGCGGCGCGGTCGCCGCCGGCCGCGGCGCGTGCGTCCTCCGCATCGGGAGTCGCTGCGATCGGCGCAGGCGTCATCGAATATCCGTTGGCGAGGCAGGCAGTGGGCATCTTGCCAGCTCAGATGCGGCGCAACGCAAAAAGGTTTGGAGCCGGCCGGCGCGAGGCGCCGGCCGGTGGGTGCATCAGGCCGAGGCGGCGCTGCGCGACGTCCGGGGACGGCTGGCCAAGGCATCGGCCACCCGCTGCTGCTCGCGCGCCAGGGCCTCGGGCAGGCGAGGGGAGAACTCCTCCAGGTAGGCGCCGATCGCCTCGAGTTCCTGCTGCCAGGCGGCCTCGTCGATGTGCAGCAGCTCGCTGAGAGCGCTCGCGGGCAGGCCGAGCCCTTCCAGCCGCAGTTCACCCGCCTGCGGCACCGTGCCGACCGGCGTGGCGGTACCGCGGGCGCGGCCTTCGACGCGGTCGATCATCCATTCCAGCACGCGCAGGTTGTCGCCGAAGCCCGGCCACAGGAAGCGGCCGTCCTTGCCCTTGCGGAACCAGTTGACGTGGAAGATCGCCGGCAGCTGCGCGCCTGGCTGGTCGAACGACAGCCAGTGTGCGAAGTAGTCGCCGTAGTGGTAGCCGCAGAACGGCTTCATTGCCATTGAGTCGCGGCGCAGCACGCCGACCGCGCCGGTCGCCGCCGCGGTGGTTTCCGAGCCCATCGCTGCGCCCATCAGCACGCCGTGGGTCCAGTCGCGCGCCTGCATCACCAGCGGCAGCAGCGACGGACGACGACCGCCGAAGACGATAGCGCTGATCGGCACGCCCTGCGCATCTTCGGCCTTGTCCGACCAGGTTGGACACTGCCGCGCGCTTACCGTGAAGCGGGCGTTGGGGTGCGCGGCCGGGCCGTTGGCCGGGTCGTACGGCCGACCCTGCCAGTCGGTTATCGGCTCGCCGGGCAGGCCTTCCCACCACGGCTGGTTGTCGGCAGTGACCGCGACGTTGGTGAAGATGGTGTCGCGCGCGACACTGGCCAGCGCGTTCGGGTTGCTGTTGGCGCTGGTACCGGGCGCCACGCCGAAGAAGCCGGCCTCCGGGTTGATCGCGTAGAGGCGGCCGTCCTCGCCCGGGCGCATCCAGCAGATGTCGTCGCCCACCGTCCACACCTTCCAGCCATCCCGGCGATAGCCCTCCGGCGGGATCAGCATGGCCAAGTTGGTCTTGCCGCATGCCGACGGGAAGGCGGCGGCGATGTAGTGCGTGTCGCCGGCCGGGTTTTCGATACCGACGATCAGCATGTGTTCGGCCAACCAGCCTTCGCGGCGAGCCTGGTGGCTGGCGATGCGCAGTGCGTGGCACTTCTTGCCGAGCAGGGCGTTGCCGCCGTATCCCGAGCCGTAGGACTGGATCGACAGCTCCTCGGGGAAGTGCATGATGAAGCGGCGCTCCGGGTCCAACTCGCCGGTGGAGTGCAGGCCCTTCACGAAGCTGCCCTCGCACTCGATGCGCGCCAGTGCGGCGGCGCCCATGCGGGTCATCGTGCGCATGTTGGCGACTACGTACGGGCTGTCGGTAATCTCCACGCCGCAGCGCGACAGTGGCGACTCGATCGGCCCCATGCAGTACGGGATGACGTACATGGTGCGGCCTTCCATGCAGCCGTCGAACAGCGCGTCCATCTTCGCGTGCGCCTCGGCCGGATCCATCCAGTGGTTGTTCGGGCCGGCGTCCTCGCGCTCGGGCGTGCAGACGAAGGTGAGGTGTTCCACGCGTGCTACGTCCGAGGGGCTGGAGCGATGTAGGTAGCAGCCCGGATGGGTCTGCTGGTTCAGCTCGATCAAGTCGCCGCTGGCCAGCATCTGCTCGACGAGGGCGGCATATTCAGCATCGGAGCCATCGCACCAGTGGATCCGCGCCGGACGCGTGCGCGCTGCCGTCTGGTTGACCCAGCTTTCCAATACCTGCAGCGAACTTGCCATGTGCTCCTCACCGTGGTCTTGCCAGAAAAAGAAGCGCGCACGCTAGTTTACGTGCACTGGCATTGCAAGGAAGGGTGCAGCAAAAACGGCGCCCGAAGGCGCCGTTCTGGTCGCGCGGAGCGCCTATCAGGCCGGAATCAGTGTCGCGATCATGTGCTCGACGTAGGCGTCGAATTCCTCGTGGCTGATGCGCGGCAGGCCGAGCGTGAAGTTCAGCTGCAGGAAGCCGACGTAGGCGGCATAGGTGAGGCGCGCGCGATTGATCGCCTCGGCCGGCGGCATGCCCGCCTCGCGGTAGGCCGTGTGCAGAAACTCCATCCGGCGCTGCGAGACCCGCGCCATCACCGGCACCACCTGCGGATGGTCCAGCGCCTTCAGCAGCGCGGCGTAGACGCGGTGCGGCTGCAGCTCGTGTGCCACGCGGCGGAACAGCTCGGGCAGGCGCACGCGCGGGTCGGGGATGGCCTCGATCTGGCTGATGATCTCGCGCTCGGCGTAAAGTTCCCAGCGCTCGAGCGCGGCCTGCACCAGCGCTTCGCGGGTGCGGAAGTGCCAATAGAAGCTGCCCTTGGTGACGCCAAGCTGGCGGGCCAGTGCCTCGACCGCCACCGCGTTGACGCCCTGCTCGGCAATCAGCTGCAGCGCAGCCTCTTCCCAGTCCTCGGCGCTGAGGCGGGTCCGTTCGGATTTGGCGTTTGCATTCATCGGCGTATGGTAGCCGGCGCCCCCCTCATTGCAATGTGCAGCGCGCCACGTGCGCCATGGTGCGGCGCGAGTTGACGCCGGTGCTCATCGCAACCCATACTCGTGCGTATGGTCAAGCCTTTGCCCGAAGTGACGCGCCTCCCTACTGCCGATGGCCTGGCGCTGTCGGTGGAGACGCGCCACCCGGCAGGCGACCCGGTGCTGCTGTTCGCCCACGGCTTCGGCCAGACGCGCGGAGCCTGGGCCGCCAGCGCGGATGCGCTCGCTGGGGCAGGTTGCCGCTGCGTGAGCTTCGACAGCCGTGGCCACGGCGAAAGCGATCGGCTCCCCGATGGCCAGTACCACATGGACCAGTTCGCCACCGATCTGATCACCGTGGCCTTCGCCCAGCCCCGGCCCCCGGTGCTGGTCGGCGCGTCGATGGGCGGTCTGCTCGGCCTGGTGGTCGCGGGCGAAATTCGGCCGACGCCGTTTCGCGCCCTGGTGCTGGTGGACATCACTCCGCGCTGGGAGACCGCCGGGGTGGAGCGCATCCTAGCTTTCATGCAAGAGCACCCGGACGGCTTTGTCGACTATGCCCACGCCGCCGAGGCGATCGCCGCCTATCTGCCGCAGCGCCGCGAGCGCAAGAGCGAAGACCAGCTGCGCCCGCTGCTGCGCGAGGGCGCCGACGGCCGCCTGCGCTGGCACTGGGATCCGGCCCTGCTGGCTGGCGTGGTCAGCGAGAGCGAGCGCTACCAGCCGCGCCTGATGGCCGCCGCGGCGAAGGTCGATGTGCCGGTACTGCTGCTGTCCGGCGGACGCAGCGACGTGGTGTCGCGCGACACGGTGAACGAATTCCTGCAGCTGGTACCGCATGCACGCCATGTGGAGCTGCCGGCCGCCACGCACATGCTGGCGGGCGATGCGAACGACGCGTTCACGCGTGAGATCGCAGCGTTCGTCGGCGAGCTGCATCGTCATGACGCCCCCGCGGGCGTCGTGGCGGGTTGAACCCCAACGTAAACTGCAACGAGGGTGTCGAGATGTCCGTGATATTGACCCTGCTGGCGGCGCTGATCGCTTCCGGCGCCTGCGCCTACCACCGCACCGGCCTGCGCACGTGGGCGATCGCCACGGGTGTCACCACCCTGGTGGTCGGTCTGCTGGCCGGCGCGCCCGTAACCACTGTGGTGCTGCTGATCATCGAAGCGGCCATCGCGGTGCCGCTGCTGATGCCGGCGTTCCGCCGTCGCCAGATCAGCGCGCCGCTCTTGAAGATCTTCGCCAAGGTTACGCCGAAGCTCTCAGACACTGAGCAGACCGCGCTGGAGGCCGGCACGGTCGGCTTCGAGGGCGAGCTGTTCTCGGGCAAGCCGGACTGGCACCAGCTGCTCAGCCAGCCCAAGCCGGAGCTCAGCGTAGAGGAGCAGGCCTTCCTCGATGGCCCGGTCGAGCAACTGTGCGCGATGATCGACGACTGGCAGATCACTCACGAGCTCGGCGACCTGCCGCCGCCGGTGTGGGAGTTCATCAAGAAGAACAAGTTCTTCGGCATGATCATTCCCAAGCAGTACGGCGGCCTGCAGTTCTCCGCGCTGGCGCACTCGGCGGTGCTGCAGAAGCTGGCGACAATGTCGGCTACGGTGGCTTCCACCGTCGCGGTGCCCAATTCGCTCGGTCCGGCCGAGCTGCTGCTGCACTACGGCAGCGAAGAGCAGAAGAACCACTACCTGCCGCGCCTGGCCGTCGGCGAGGAGATTCCCTGTTTCGCGCTCACCGGCCCGTACGCCGGCTCGGACGCCACCTCGCTCACCGATTACGGCATCGTCTGCAAGCAGGTGGTCGACGGCGTCGAGAGGCTGGGCGTGAAACTCACCTTCGATAAGCGCTACATCACGCTGGCGCCGATCGCCACCGTGGTCGGCCTGGCCTTCCGCATGTACGACCCGGAGCACCTGCTGGGCGACAAGGAAGACCTCGGCATCACGCTCGCATTGCTGCCGCGCTCCACGCCGGGGCTGCAGATCGGTCGTCGCCACTTCCCGCTGAACATCCCGTTCCAGAACGGCCCGGTGCACGGCAAGGACGTGTTCGCGCCGCTCACCACGCTGATCGGTGGCCCGCACATGGCCGGCCACGGCTGGCGCATGCTGGTGGAGTGCCTGTCGGTGGGCCGCGCGATTTCGCTGCCCTCCAATGCCACCGGCGGCGTGCGCATGGCGGTGGCCGCCACCGGCGCCTATGCGCGCCTGCGCAAACAGTTTGGGCTGTCCATCGCCCGCTTCGAAGGTGTCGAAGAGGCGCTGGCCCGCATCGGTGGCTTGACCTATGCCACCGCGGCGCTGTCGCGTGCGACCGCGGCAGCGGTGGATCGCGGCGAGAAGCCGGCGGTGCCCTCGGCGATCGCCAAGTACCACGCCACCGAGTGGGGCCGCATTGTGGCCGGCGACGCGATGGACGTGCACGGCGGCAAGGGCGTGCAGCTCGGTCCGAAGAATTACGCCGGTCGTTCGTGGCAGGGCGTGCCGATCGCGATTACCGTGGAAGGCGCGAACATCATGACGCGCAGCCTGATGATCTTCGGCCAGGGCGCGATCCGCTGCCATCCGTACGTGCTGAAGGAAATGCAGGCGCTGTCGATCGCCGACTACGGTGACCGCCTGAAGACCTTCGACCGTGCGTTGTTCGGCCACATCGGTTTCGGCATCTCCAACGCGGTGCGCAGCTTCACCTTGGGTATTACCGGCTCGGCGATCGGCGACGCCGCGGGCGACGCGTATACCCGCCGCTACTACCGCAAGCTCAACCGCTACTCCGCCGCCCTGGCTCTGTGTGCGGACGTGTTCATGGGCGTGCTCGGCGGCAAGCTGAAGTTCAAGGAGAAGCTCTCCGCGCGCCTGGGCGACGTGCTCAGCTACCTCTACATCGCCAGCGCCATGCTCAAGCGCTACGAGGACACCGGCCGCCCCGAGGCGGATCGCCCGCTGCTGGCCTGGGCCTTCCACGAGTGCGTATGGCGCATGCAGATGGCGCTGGACGGCGCGATCCGCAACTTCCCGGTTCGTCCGGTCGGCTGGCTGCTGCGGGTGCTGGTGTTCCCGTTCGGCCGTCGCGAAGTGCCGCCGTCGGATCGCCTGGGTCGCCGCGTGGCGGCGCTCATCACGGCGCCGGGCGAAGCACGTGACCGCCTGACCCAGTGGGCCTACCTCACCCCCACCGCCAACAACACGGTGGGTCGCATGTGCGCGTTGCTGCCGGACGTGATCGCCGCTGAGCCGGTGGAGCGCAAGTTCCAGAAGGCGCAGAAGGCCGGTCAGTTCGTTTCGCGCGATTACGACAGCCAGCTGCTGGAGGCAGTGAAGGCTGCGGCCATCACTGAAGGCGAGGCGGCCCTGCTCAAGCGGGTGCGCGACGCCAGCTTCGAGTTCATCTCGGTCGACGACTTCGACCCGAAGGAGCTGCGTGCGGCGGTGGTACGCGACGAGCCCACCGGCAAGGGGCTGGCCGACGCCGCCTGAGGGCGGTCACCACAGCGATCGAACAGCGGCCCTGCGGCCGCTGTTCTTTTTCGGGAGGGCGTCATGTCGTCGAACGTGCTCGCGTTGTATCGCCGCATCACCCGCTGGCCGCTGGGCCACTGGCTGTTTGCGCGCGCGTTGTGCCTGAAGGCACCTTACTTCGCCACCATCGGGCCGCGCTTCATCGCGCTGGAGCCCGGCCGCTGCGTCGTGCGCATCCGCGACCGCCGCCGCGTGCACAACCATATCGGCACGGTGCATGCCATTGCGCTGTGCAACGTCGCCGAACTGAGCGCGGGCGTGATGACCGACGCCACCATTCCACCCGCGATGCGATGGATCCCGCGCGGCATGGCCGTGGAATACCTGGCCAAGGCAATCGGCACCATGCACGCCACGGCCACCCCGGAGGCGCCAGCGGTCGAGGCGGCGTCCGGCTATTCCTGGCCGGTGCGCGTCAGCGTGCGCAACGACGCGGGCGAGGAAGTGTTCCGCGCCCGCATCGACATGTGGGTATCCCCGCGCAGCGGGCGCTGAGGATCAGCCGCGCCGGCGCCAGGACGGCGCCACGATCGAACCGCGTCGGCGGGCGACCGCGAACAGCGCCACCGTGCACAGGGTGCACAGGGTCAGCGCCACCACCGACGCCTCGGCGCCGAACACGCCGCCGCTCAACCAATCCGGCCCGGAGCGGCTGGAAACCAGCCAGCCATCGACCGCCATCCCCGACACGGGAATGCCGTAGATCGTTCCCTGCGCGAAATTCCATGCTGCATGCACACCCATGCACAGCGGCAGCGAGCGGGTGAGGTGATAGAGCATGCCGAACAGCAGCCCTGCCTCGATCGCGATCGCCGCCGAACTCCACAGCGTGGCGCCCGGGTTGGAGATATGCACCGCGCCGAAGAACAGCGCCGACACCACCAGCGCGGCCCACGTACCCAGGCCCTCTTCGACAATCCGGAACAGCACGCCGCGGAACATGATCTCCTCGCCGATGCCCGCGCCCAGCCCCGCCGTCAGCAGCGCCGGTAGCCACGCCGCCTGGGCGTTGAATCCGGTGACGTGATAGCTGCCCAGCAGCCACAGCGCGCCGACTACCGCACTGAACAGCACCGTGCCGCCGACGATGCCCGCCAGTCCGTCCGGCGCCACGCGCCGCAACGCCAGCTCGGCGGGGCGGCGGCGTTCGATGCCGTAGACCAGCACCAGGTACGCGATCAACGCCGGAACCGCCCGCAGCGCAAACTGCAGCCAGCCAGCAACCACGGGCGAAGCGCCCTTCATGGTCAGCCCGAACGCGTGCAGCACGATCACCAGGCCCTTGGTCATCGCCAGCATCAGGATCACGAAAATCACGATCCGCGCGAGCGGTGAGAAGAGCAGCCAGCGCTGCCAGCGCGGTTTGCCGGCGGGCGTGGAAAAAGCGAGCGAAGCGGTCGACATGCGGTAGGCCCCCTGGATGGAGCGCGCATGCTAGCAACCGCGTGCCAGTGCGTATCCCCTGCCTGACGGCAGGGGATGGGGCAATGCAAGATCCTGCCGCCGGCGCGACGGGCCGCCCGCGGCTATCGACTCAGGCGTCCACCGCGGCGGCATGCTCGCGCGTCGCCGAGAAGCGCACCTGCGGCCAGCGTTCCTGCGCCAGCTGCAGGTTGACCCGGGTGGGCGCGATATAGACCAGTTCGCCGGCGGCATCGATGGCCAGGTTCATCGCGTTCTTCTCGCGGAACTCCGCCAGCTTCTTCTCGTCGTCACAGTGCACCCAGCGTGCGGTGGCCACGCTCACCGGCTCGAACGTCGCTTCGACGTTGTATTCGTCCTTCAGCCGGTACGCCACCACGTCGAACTGCAGCACGCCGACCGCGCCCAGGATCAGGTCGTTGGACATCAGCGGGCGGAAGAACTGGGTGGCGCCTTCCTCCGACAGCTGCGCCAGACCCTTCTGCAGCGCCTTCATCTTCAGCGGATCGCGCAGCCGCGCCCGGCGGAACAGCTCCGGCGCAAAGTTGGGGATGCCGGTGAAACTCAGCAGCTCGCCTTCGGTGAAGGTGTCGCCGATGGTGATGGTGCCGTGGTTGTGCAGGCCGATCACGTCGCCCGGGTAGGCGGTCTCCACGATCTCGCGGTCCGAGGCCATGAAGGTCAGCGCGTTGGCGATGCGTACCTCCTTGCCAGTGCGCGGCTGGATCATCTTCATGCCCGCGGTGTAGGTGCCCGAGCACACGCGCATGAACGCCACGCGGTCACGGTGCGCCGGGTCCATGTTCGCCTGGATCTTGAATACGAAGCCGGTGAGCTTCTCCTCTTCCGGCGACACCTCGCGGGTCAAGGTGCTGCGCGAGCGCGGTGAGGGGGCGTGCTCCACGAAGAAGTCCAGCAGCAGCTGCACGCCGAAATTGTTCACCGCCGAGCCGAAGAACACCGGCGTGAGCCTGCCGGCCAGGTATTCACGGATATCGAACGAGGGCGCGGCGCCCTGCACCAGCTCCAGCTCCTCGCGCAGCTCGGCCAGCGCGGCCGCGCCGACCGCTTCCTCCAGCCCCGGTGCGTCCAGGCCCTTGAAGATGGTCGAGTCCTGCCGAGTAAAGTTCTTGCCCGGCTCGAACACGTGCACCTCGTCCAGCACCAGGTGGTACACGCCCTTCAACCGCTTGCCCATGCCGATCGGCCAGGTCACCGGGGCGCAGGCGATGCCCAGCACCGATTCCACCTCGTCCATCAACTCGATCGGCGAGCGGCCCTCGCGGTCGAGCTTGTTGATGAAGGTCATGATCGGCGTGTCGCGCAGGCGGCACACCTCCATCAGCTTGATCGTGCGCTCCTCCACGCCCTTGGCGCAGTCGATCACCATCAGCGCCGAGTCCACCGCGGTGAGCACGCGGTAGGTGTCCTCGGAGAAGTCCGCGTGGCCCGGCGTGTCGAGCAGGTTGACGATCTTCCCCTCGTACGGGAACTGCATTACCGACGAGGTCACCGAGATGCCGCGCTCCTTCTCCAGCGCCATCCAGTCGGAGGTGGCGTGGCGAGCGGCCTTGCGTCCCTTCACCGAGCCGGCCATCTGGATCGCGCCGCCGAACAGCAGCAGCTTTTCGGTTAGCGTGGTCTTACCCGCGTCAGGGTGGCTGACGATGGCGAACGTGCGGCGGCGGCGGGTTTCGTCGAGGTGCGTGGACATGGGGAGCGGGTCGGCTTGAGCGCGAACCGGTAATTGTAGCGTGGATGGGGAGTTGGGCTCCGGGCCGCCATCCTTCCCTCAGCCCGCTTCGCTCCCTCTCCCCTGGCAAAGCCGGGGGAGAGGGTTGGGGTGAGGGGGCTGCTCTTATGCAGTTTGCTGTGCGTGCGCGGAACGAAACGCAACAAGCGACAAGCGAGAGCAAAAGCTTTCGTGCCCCTGCGGGGCCCGAGTTACTTTCTCTTTGCGTGGCCAAAGAGAAAGTAACCAAAGAGAAAGGCCACCCCGCTTGGCGCTTGCCGGGCATCCATGCCCGGCAAGTCCGTGAGCCGGGGCCGGGCTTTTCGAACGGGCATCCTGCCCGTGCGAAAAGGAGTCGACGTCCTGTCGACTCCCGCTACGCGGCCTGTCGTCCCCGTCTCACCGCCGCACAGGGGCCCCGGGTAGAGCAGCGCGCCTTCCTGGCGCGCACTCGCTCTGCCACGCATGGCGGCAGTGGAAAAGCTGGTCGCTGAAATTCGCGTTTTGATTGCCATCGCTGTGACGAGCGAAGTTCCCGGTTCGGCCCGAAGTGGAATTTCAACGCTGGAGCAAAATGGTAGCGAAGCCGCATATCGCCCTCCCAGGCACCCGGTTGCAGACGCGCCGAGTTCGGCTACCTCTTGGGCTCGCTGAACATTCGCATTGCAAGAACAAAGAAGTCTCCGAGGTCAAAGAAATCCCACAAGGACTTGTTTCGATCGTCCAAGGTGATTTGGATGCCATCAACTTCCACTGCCCCCGCCCTATTTACGGAAATCACGAAGTCGTGAGAGCAGGCGTCGCGAACTATTTTTGCCAGAGCTCCAATGTTCGTACTTCTTTTATGGATGCGACTTTTGTTTTGCTCGTACAACTGGACAAAGCTGGAAGCAAGTGTCAGTTCCATCCATCTTCGAATGCCAAAGGCCCACGTCGCTCTCGGCCGCTCACTGTTCCATTCGTAGGTGATTTCTATGAAAGGTCTGCCGCCAGGCTGCTCAGTCAGAGCCAAATCGACCAAGCCGTGCGCAGGAAGGACAACTGTGCAGGCAAAGCCTTTGCACGGAAGACTCAAATGACCTGAATCGGGCGGTGGAAGATTTTTACGTACCGATGCGGCAATTCCCATGGTTTCGAAGGAAAGGCATGCGTGCTTGAGGTATTCATACGCTGGGTGGTCCCCATGGACGTGGTAGACCTCGTTGATCTCCCGCGTCAATTTCCCCTGTTCCAAATGCAAGTCGAAGTGCATAGCTCTGCCTCCGTATCGTGGCGCCTCGGGTAGGGCCTTTCCATCTTTCTTTCCGCCCATGCCTCAATTCAGAGCCGTCCGCCCTGGGTCGAAAGCAGACATTACGGCAGCTGCGTAAACGGCTACAAAAAGCCCGGGAATCCCGGGCTCTTGATGCGGCATTGCTGAGAGGCTGCCCCTTACTTCGCAAGTTGCATCAACACCCTGTGCCAGAACTCCAGCCCCGCGCCCACTTCCGAGGCGGGCAGCTTTTCGTTTAGGCCGTGAGCGAAGGTGTCGTCGGGTTTGGTGAAGGCGGCATCGACGCCGTAGCTGGGGACGCCGGCGTTGCGGAAGTACATGCTGTCGGAGGCACCGGCGGACATGCCGGGGGCGATTTCCACGCCGGGGAAGCGCGCGTGCACGGCGTCGGTGACGGCGGCGATCACATCCGGGCGCAGCGGTGAGGCGGGGCTTTCCACGGGCGGGGGCGGCAGCACGGTGATGCTGGCGCTGGGGTCGTCGATCACCTTGGTCAGGGTGTCGCGCACGCTCGCCACCGGGGTGCCGGGGAAGATACGGCAGTTGACGTTGACGCTGGCGCTCTGCGGCAGGGCGTTGAGCGCGTGGCCGCCGTCGAGCATGGTCGCCACGCAGGTGGTGCGGATCTGCCCCACGTAGGCCGGGTCGGCGGAGATGGTGGCGGCTGCGGCGGCGTCGTCCGGATGGGCGGCGTAGCGCGTCATCGCCTCGCCCAGCGCGCCGGGCGTGTGGGCGCCGGTGGCGCGCAGCGAGGCGCGGGTGATGTCGTTGATCATCGGCGGGAAGGCGTAGCCGCCCACGCGGTCGATCACCTTGGCCAGGCGGTAGATGGCGTTGTCGGCGGTCGGTTCGCTGGAGTGGCCGCCGGGCGAGGTGAGGGTGATGCGGAAGTCGGCATAGGTCTTTTCGGCGGCCTGGATCTGGTAGACCACGGGCTTGCCGCTGGCCGGGTCCAGTGTGCCGCCGCCGGCGTCGGCGTTGAGCAGGAATTCGGCGTCGTGGTAGCGCTTGGCCAGCTCGCGGGTGGTGGCCATGTCGGTCTCTTCGTCGCCCGACAGCAGCAGCACGATGTCGCGGCTGGGCTGGAAGCCCTCGCGCTTGAGACGGATCAGGGTTTCCACCATCACCACCGCGGCGGTCTTCATGTCGGCGGTGCCGCGGCCGTAGAGGTAGCCGTTCTCCTGGATCAGGGTGAACGGGTCACGCGTCCAGTCGGAGCGCTTGGCGGCCACCACGTCCATGTGGCCGGACAGGTAGATCGGCTTGCCGTGTCCGGTGCCGCGGTAGCGGGCGGCCAGCGCGGCGGTTTCGCCGACCGGGATGATCTCGATGTCGCCCGCGGCGAAGCCGCCCGCCTTGAGCTGGTCGGCGAAGTAGGCCGCCAGTGCCGGCACCTGGTGGTTGCCCTTGACCGTGGGCACACTGATCGCGTGGCGCAGCATGGCCATGGCCTCGCCCAGTTCGCGGGTCTGCATCGGCACGTGCGGCGGCGCGGCCAGTGCGGCGGTGCCGGTCAGGCCGAGCGCGAGCAGGGCGGCCAGGGGCCGCAAGGCGAGTGCTGCTTTCATCCGATGGTTCTCCCCGAGGCGCGTGATTGCACGTTCTCGGAGTATGCGCGGCCGCGCAGGCGCATGCACCGGATTGCGCCGACCCGGGCAGTTCCCGGGCCGGCGCAATCGGTCAGAGCTTGTAGTTCACGCCGAACATCAGCGTGCGGCCCCAGGTGTCGTACTCCAGCGGGCGCGCCACCTGGACGCTGTTCGGCAGGCCTGCGATCTGCTGAGTCTTGTCGGGCGTGTTGGTGAGGTTGTTCACCTGCAGCAGGATCGACAGGCCGTTCCAGCGTCCTTCGTCGAAGGCGTAGCCCAGTTGCAGATCGGTCTGCTTGTTGGCCAGCACGCGGGTGTAGCCGAGCTGGTCGAACAGGGCCACCGCCTCGCCGGTGAAGGAGGAGCGGTAGCGCTCGGCGATGCGCGCGGAGAAGCGGTGCTTTTCGTAGTACAGGGCGAGGTTCGCCACCTTGCGCGAGAGGCCGGGCAGCGTCGCCGGCCCGCCCGGAATGGACGACACCGAGCTCTTGGGGATGTTGCTGTTGGTCAGCGAAAAGTTCGCCTGCACGCCAAAGCCATCGAGTGCGTCCGCCAGCAGGCCGCCTTCCAGTGCGCCGGACAGCTCCAGGCCCTGCATCTTGCCGCCGGTGCCGTTCTCTGGCCGGGTGAACGAGCCGATGTTGCTCGATGGCGTGAGCGTGGGGTTGTCGTTGGTGTAGTGGGAGAAATCGTAGTCGAGCGTGGTCTGGTTGTAGATGTAGTTCAGCAGGTTCTTGTTGAACACGGCCACCGCGACGTAGCTGGACGTACCGAAGTAGTTCTCCCACGAGAGGTCGGTGCCCACCGCGATGTACGGCTTGAGCTTGGGATTGCCGCCGCTGCCCGACCACAGCACCTGGCCGGCGGCCGGGCCGTCCTTTACCTGGAACACGCTCGCCGAGGTGGCGACCTTCTCGTCGTCGATGCGCCCGCGCGCCATGGTCTTGGCCAGGCCGAAGCGCAGCACCTGGTGGTCGGTGAGCTGGGCGACAAGGTTCAGGCTGGGCAGCACCTCGTTGTACTTCGCGCCGTCGGCGATGCGGCCCACCAGGGTGTCGCCGTTGGTCTGCAGCGCCTGCGAGGACTGGTCGGTGCGCACAAACTGCACGCCCACGTTGCCGCGCAGCGGCACGTCGCCCAGGTGGCTGTCGATGTTGAACTTGGCGTAGGCCACCGGCACCTTTTCGCGCACGGTGTAGTTGCGGTTGTAGTCGGCCAGGCCGTTGCGCTGGGTGACGTAGAACTGGCTGTGCAGTGCGCCGAGCACGTCGTAGTTGAGCGCACCGGGAATGCCGCCGTAGCTCAAGGACGTGGGGCCATAGAGCAGGCCCGGATCGATCGGCGTGCCGAAGGTGTGGTCATAGGTACCGGCGGTGGAGCCGTTGCCGTTGAGCCAGGCGAAATAGACGTCCGCCGACTTCACCTTAGTGCGGTCGGAGTAGTCCGCGCCCAGGTTCATGCTGGAGAAGATCCAGCCCAGCGTGCGGGTGGCCTCCAGCCGGATCGCCTTGATGGTGTCCTTCTGGCGGTCGAACTCCTCGCGGCCGTTGTAGCCGTAGTTGTCCGGATCGGTGAACACGAGGTTGGCCGGGTTGGCCAGGTCCACGCCGGGTGTGAAGTGCGGATAGCCATCGCCGATCGGCGTCTGGAACTGCACGCTGGTGAGGCCACCGTTCGGCAGGCCGGCAAACAGGTAGGCGTCGTGCAGCCTCTTCTTGGCGGTGGAATAGGAGAGGTCGGCCGAGGCCTGCCATTCGTTGCCGAAGTCGTACTGGTTGTTCCAGCCGGCGGAGAACAGCTTGTCGTGCTCCTTGTTGAACTGGTTCTGCAGGATCGGCGCGATGCCGTTGATGGTGCCGGAGGTGACCAGCGGATACGGCTGGTAAGGCACGGTGCCGACGTTGTCGTAGGAGACGTTGTCGTACGGGCTGCTCGACCACTGCACGCCGTTGGTGGTCTGGCGCTGGTTGAAGGTCGAGTAGTAGAGGTCCAACGTCGAGTGGTAGTGCTCGCCGGGCGCCCACTCGATCACCGTCATCAGGCCGTTGCGCTTCTGCTGCTCCGACTTGGCGCGCAGCTGCATCCCTTCCTGCGAGATCACGCTATCGGGCATGCCCGGTGTGTGCGGCCCACCCCAGTTCTGGTCGATGCCGGCCGGGCCGTTGTCCACGCTCCACCACCAGGCCTGGTACTGCTTTTCCTGGATCGGCGAGTCGAGCTGGGCGAAGCCGACCGCGATGCCCAGCGTGTGGTCGAGGAACTGGTCGATGTACGAGAAGCTGGCGCGGTGGCCCATGTCGCCCACACCCGAGCCGGGGTTGAGCTTGCCGTTGGTGGTGTGCTCGCCGCGCAGGTTGAGCACGACGGTGCGCTTGTCCAGATCGAGCGGGCGGATGGTGTGCAGGTCGACGGTGCCGGAGAGGCCCTGGCCGATCAGGCTGGCATCGGGCGTCTTGTAGACCGCGGCGCTGCTGATCAGCTCGGAGGGGTACTGGTCGTATTCCACCCCGCGGTTCTCGCCGATCGTGGCCTGCTCGCGCCCGTTGAGCGTGGTGCCGGCGAAGTCAGGCGACAGGCCGCGGATCGAGATCACGTTGGCGCGCCCGTCCAGCCGCTGCGTGGCCAAGCCGGGCAGGCGGGCCAGGCTCTCGGCGATGCTGGCGTCGGGCAGCTTGCCGATGTCCTCGGCCGAAACCGCCTCGATGATGTCGTCGGAATTCTGCTTGGCCTTGATCGAGCTTTCGATGCTGCCGCGAATGCCGGTGACGACCACCGTCTGCAGCGTGGTGGCGCCGGGTTTGGCGGGCTTTTTCGTCGACGGCGTGGGATTCGCCGGCGTGCTCGATTCGTTCTGCTGCTGCGCGGGTGGCGTCGGTGGCGTGTCCTGTGCCTTCGCAGCGCCGGCGACGAGCAGCCCGAACAAAGCCGTCTGGCAGGCCAGCGCGAGCCGGTGCCGGCGAGGCTGGGGGCGTAGGGCGGTCGCACCGCGTGAGTGACCGATGTACATGGTGATCTCCCTGAAAGACGACGAGTCGATGGTGCCGGCAATCCCCTGCTTCACCGGTGGGCGCGGAGCATCGGCGAGCGCATGCAGCCTTGTCACCATGCGATGCACCAAGTGATGCACAAGGCCACTTGCGCGCTCGCATGAAGTTGCGACAGGTACAAAAAAAGCCCGGAGATCGCTCTCCGGGCTTTTTCCGTCACCGGCTGTGAAGCCGGTGTACTTGGGGGGCGAGAGCTTACTTCGCCTCCTTCTCCATCAGCTTGTCGACCAGGTTCGCCGGCACTTCCTCGTAGTGATCGAAGATCATCGTGAAGGTGCCGCGGCCGGAGGTGGCCGAACGCAGGAAGTTGATGTAGCCGAACATCTCCGCCAGCGGCACGAAGCCCTGCACGAAGGCCTGCGGACCCTTCTGGCCCTGGTCGCTGACCGAGCCGCGACGACGGTTGATGTCGCCGATGATGTCGCCGAGGTAATCGGCCTCGGTCACCACTTCCAGGCTCATGATCGGCTCGAGCAGCTTAGGCTTGGACATGCGCTGCGCTTCGCGGAAGCACTGGCGGCCGGCGATTTCGAAGGCCAGCGCCGACGAGTCGACGTCGTGGTACTTGCCGTCCACCAGGCGCGCCTTGAAGTCGAGCACTTCGTAACCGGCCACCTGGCCCTGGCGCGACTCCACCTCGATCGCGTGCTGCACGGCCGGGATGTACTCGCGCGGCACGCGGCCACCGACGATCTCGTCGGAGAACACCACGCCCGAACCCGGCTCGCCCGGCTCGAAGATCATCTTCACTTCGGCGAACTGGCCCGAACCACCGGACTGCTTCTTGTGGGTGTAGGTGTGCTCGACGGTGTTGCCGAAGGCTTCGCGGAAGCTGACCTTGGGCTTGCCCATGTTCGCGTCCACGCCCAGCTCGGTGCGCATGCGGTCGATGGTGATTTCCAGGTGCAGCTCGCCCATACCCTTGAGCACGGTCTGCCCGGTTTCCTTGTCCACTTCCAGCTTCAGCGACGGGTCGGCCTTCACCATCTTGTAGAGCGCGGTGGACATCTTGTCGACGTCGTTGCGGCTCTTCGGCTCCACCGACACGCTGATCACCGGGTCCGGGAAGCGCATGCGCTCCAGCAGCACCGGATGGCCCGGATCGGTGAGCGAGTCACCGGTCTCGGTTTCCTTCAGCGAGACGAACGCGCAGATGTCGCCGGCGCGGACCTCGTCGATTTCCTTGGTGGCGTTCGCCTGCACTTCCACGATGCGGCCGATGCGCTCCTTCTTGCCGCGGGTGACGTTCTGCAGGGTGTCGCCCTTCTTGATCACGCCGGAGTAGATGCGGGTGAAGGTGAGCGTGCCGAACTGGTCGTTGATCACCTTGAAGGCCAGCGCGCGCACCGGCGCGTCGTCGGTCACTTCCTGCTCGCCGATGACGTGGCCATCCTCGTCCACCATGGAGATGCCGCCGTTCTCGCCCGGGAACGGCATGTAGTCGATCACGCCGTCCAGCAACTGCTGCACGCCCTTGTTGCGGTACGAGGAGCCGCAGAACACCGGCACCAGCTTGCCGGCCACGCAACCCTTGCGGATGCACTCCTTGAGCTTCTCCAGCGAGGGGATCTCGCCCGAGGACAGGTAGGCGTCCATGGCGTCGTCGTCCATCTCGACGGCGGTCTCGATGCTCTGTTCACGCAGCGCGGCGAGGTTGGCCACCCACTCCTTGTCGGCAGCGGACTGGAACGCCTTCACCTTCGGGTGGTCGGCCACCTGGTCGAGCGGCACGCTCTCCCACTTGCTGTCCTTGTCGTCACCCAGCCAGATGTAGCCAAGACCGGCGATCAGGTCGGCCATGCCGATGAATTCGTCGTGGCTGCCCAGCGGAACCTGGCACAGCACGGCGTTGGCGCCCAGGCGGTTGCGGATGCCGTCCACGCAGTGCTTAAAGTTCGCGCCAATGCGGTCCATCTTGTTGACGTAGCACATGCGCGGCACGTTGTACTGGTCGGCCAGGCGCCAGTTGGTCTCGGTCTGCGGCTCCACGCCGGCAACGCCGTCGAACACCACCACGGCGCCGTCCAGCACGCGCAGCGAGCGGTTCACCTCGATGGTGAAGTCCACGTGCCCCGGGGTGTCGATCACGTTGATCTGATGGCCCTTCCACTCGGTCGACACGGCGGCCGACTGGATGGTGATGCCGCGCTTGCGCTCCTGCTCCAGGTAATCGGTCGTGGTCGAGCCCTTGCCGTCCTTGGTGTCATGCACGTCGACGATCTGGTGCTTCTTGCCGGTGTAGTACAGGACACGCTCGGTGGTCGTCGTCTTGCCGGCGTCGATGTGCGCAATGATGCCGATGTTGCGGTAGAGCTTGAGGGGTTTCTGTCGGGCCACTGTCGGAGTTCCGTAGGTGCGTTTTAAGGGAAGCGTGAGCAGGACAGCGCTCGTGCTGCCCCATGGAATGTCGTGCGCTTGCGGTTGGCGGTGCTCGCACCGCTCCCGATTGGACAGGGCGCAGGTGCGTCAAACCGCCGATTATAGCCGGGTTTCTTGATAAATCAGAGTCCTGCGTTCAGGCGCCCGGCGCGGCGGGCGGCCGACGCGGCGCGGCGTGGCCTTTGGCCCGCGGGGAGAGGGGGCTTGGGATCCGCCCGCGGTCGCCGGCGCCCCGCCGATGGACCCCGGCTGCGGTGACCGAGCGGCTTGCGGCAGTATTTGCGCGGCCGGAGCGATGGCAAATCCCGTTCAGCCAGCCATCCCTGGGAAGGCCTCATCCCCGCGCCAGGTTCCGTGGCACGGGGGCGAAGGCCGCGCAGAGCGCGGCAGCTCAGTGGGCCGGTAACGGCTCGGCGTTAACCGTCGGGGCCTCGGCCGGCGCCGCGCCCAGCCGGCGCAGCCAGCGATAGTGCGAGGCGATGCCGGCGAAGAACGTGCGGTGCGCGTGGTACGGCACGCCGAACTCGCGGCAGGTCGCCTCCACCACTTTGGCAACGGCCGGGTAGTGCACGTGGCTGATGCGTACGAACAGGTGGTGCTCCACCTGGAAGTTGAGCCCGCCGATCAGCCAGCTGAGCACGCGGTTGCCGCGCGCAAAGTCGACTGTGGTCTGCAGCTGGTGGATCGCCCAGGGCGTTTCCATGTGGCCGCTGGCGGGGTCGGGCTGCGGAAAGTCCGCCTCTTCCACCACGTGCGCCAGCTGGAACACGATCGCCAACAGGAACCCCGCCACTGCTGACACCGCCGCGTAGAACGCCGCCACCATGCCCAGCGAGTGGAACGCCAGCGGCAGCCCGAAGGCCAGCGCGAAAAAGACGAGCTTGCCCAGCACGAACAGAACCAGATCGCCGCCGCGCGGACGATCGAACGGCCGCTCGCCGATGCGGCCGGTGATCATGTCGCGGAAGTCGCCGTACAGGTGCCAGCGGATCGCCGTGACCGTGTAGAGCACCCAAAGGTAGACGTGCTGGAAGCGGTGCCACGGCCGCCGCGGCTGCTCGGGCGAGAGTCGGCCGAGCACGCCCAGGTCGATGTCGCTGTCGTGCTGGGCAATGTTGACGTAAGTGTGGTGGTAGCGCGCGTGCTTCCACTGCCAGATGTATGAGCTGCCGCCGACCAGGTCGAGCGTGAACGCCATCAGCTTGTTCACCCAGCGATGCCGAGAATACGCCTGGTGGCCGCCGTCGTGCATGATGTTGAAGCCGACGCCGGCCATCGCGGTGCCCAACAGCAGGGTCAGCGGGAGCGCCTGCCACCACGCCCGCGCGAAGAACACCAGGGCGATGTACGAGGCGGCGAATGCCGTCAGGATGATCGCGGTTTTTGCGTACATCGTCGCGCTGTCGCGTTGCGCGCAGCCGCGCTCGCGGAAGTCGGCCTCCACCCGCCGGCGCAACTCCCGCTGGAACGTGTTGTCGCGATAGAAGGCGAGCCGCTCGTCGGGGTGGGGCGCAGAACGAAGGGCATCGTCCCGGTGATGGGTGGACCCGTGGGGCATGCCGCAGCCTTTTCTGGATGGAAGAACGTCGAGATCGTAGCCAGCTGCCCGCTAGCGGCGCGTTAGCCCGACGAGGTCATGCGCTGCTCGCCAGCAGCAACGCCAGGCCAAGGGCCGCCGGGGCGGCCTGGATCCACAGCACCTTGCGCGTGGCGGTGAGCCCGCCATACACGCCAGCCACCAGTACGCAGCCGAGAAAGAAGGCTTTCACGTGCAGGCCCTCGCTGCCGCCCAGCCACAGCCCCCACGTCAGTCCGGCGGCGAGAAAGCCGTTGTACAGCCCTTGGTTGGCCGCCAGTACCTTCGACTGTTCGGCGAATTCCGGCGTCAGCCCGAACGCGCGCCGCCCCGACGGCCGGTTCCACAGGAACATCTCCAGCACCAGGAACCAAAGGTGCAGCAGGGCGATGACGGCGATGACGACGGAGGCGGCAAGAGGCATGGCGGGTTTCGGAAGGGGTTCAGGCGGGCGGATCGGCGCGGCGGAACGTTACCACCAGCACGTCGCGATGCGCCGGCAGGTCCGGATCGAGCGGAGTCACCGGGGTCACGCCGTGGAACACGCGCGCGTCGTCCACCAGCGCCGCGTCCAGTGGGTGCACCAGGGTGAAGCTTCCCAGCAACTCGCCGTCGGCGGTGTGGATGGTGGTGGTGCCGCTCTCGATGTTCTGCCGATCGATCATCAGCACCAGCACATAATCCACGCCGTCGCGGTGCCGGCCTTCTGGGGTGGGCTCGCCCGCCTCGCCAACTTTCGCTTCGATCCGGAACTGGTGCGTCTCCACGTGCCAGGCGCGCACCTCGGGCGCGAGGGCGCCGAAGAGGGACTGGCTGAAGCGCAGGATGCCGCGGAGGCTGGGGCCGTCGGCGATCGCCGGGTGTATCGGCCGGAACCAGCGCTGGATGTTTCCCTGCAGTGGGTTGTACTCCAGGCTCTGGAAATGCGGCTGGTGCGGCGCGCGCTGCAGGGCGCCGTCGGCGTCGATGGCGAACGTGGCATGCCGGCGTTGGCGGTGCCGCCCCTGTGCCGCCAGATAGGTATCCGGGGCGAGGTCGTTCCAGCTGGCGACGAACGCCTCCCAATCGTCGAACGCATGCGGCGTGTCCAGCAAGCCGCGCATGACCTGGGCGGTGAGAAAGGCGAAGCCTTCGCGTTGGAGCCGGGTGCGTAGCGCCGGAAGATCGGGGAGGGAGGGCATGCGCATACGTTAGCAGTTGGTCGCCCGCTCGGTGCTGATTCGGGTCAGCCCTGGAAGGCCCGTCCATCCGCGCCGGGGGGGGGGGCACTCGCAAGAACCCTCGGGTCCAACGGTTTGGCTCGGCGATGGATGCACGCATCGCGTAGTGCCGCGACGGGGGTGTGGTCGGGGTAGGGCGCCGGTCGCACCGGCCACCGGCCATCCAGGTGCCACCCTTCCTGTGCAGTAGATGGTGCGCCAGCGGCACCGTCGGGATGGTGCCGGGCGCGCCTGCACATGGTTTCAGGTGCATCCAATCGGCACATGATGATTTCGCATATGGGCGTATAGACGTCTAGACGTCTGTTGACACGATGTCTGCGGCGGTCCTACAGTGCACCCCACTCATCGAGACCGGCTGAGGGACAGGCCCTTTGAAGCCGGGGCAACCTGCAGAGATGCTTTCTGCGACGGTGCCAACTCCTGCGGAGCGCCGACGAGCGCAACCGGTAGATGGGGTGTCGTCACGGGCGCGTTCTGGCATCCGTGGTGGGCCACTCTCTCGACTCTCCGCAGGTGCGATGCCACAGGAGAGTCCGATGTCCGCCCAGCTCGCCCACATCCCCACTGCTTCCGCCCAGCCGCAGCTCGCGGCCGTTGCGCCGTCGCCCCGCGCCTCGCTCACGGCGCAGCGCTGCAGCCGCCGGGTCAGCATCGAGCCCACCTACGGCGGCGGCCGCTGCGGCGTGGAGGTGAGCTACCTGTGGTGCGGTGCGCCGGATGCGCCGACCGTGGTGGTGCAAGGCGGTATCTCGGCAAGCCGCGACGTGATCGCCGCTGAGGGCGCCGCCCAGCCGGGCTGGTGGCAGGCACTGGTGGGCGAGGGCAAGGCGATCGACCTGGACCAGTACCGCGTACTGTCCATCGACTGGCTGAGCCCGGCCGATCTGGGCGCCGCCACCGCGATATCCAGTACCGACCAGGCCAATGCGATCAGCGCCTTGATCGATGCGTTGGGCATCGGCCGCATCGCCGCCTTCGTCGGCTCATCCTACGGCGCCATGGTCGCGCTGGCCTTCGCCAAGGCGCACCCGTGGCAGCTGGACCGACTGGTGCTGCTGGCCGGTGCGCATCGCGCGCACCCGATCTCCACTGCCCTGCGCAGCGTGCAGCGCGGCATCGTGCGGCTGGGCCAGTCGAGCGGGCAGCTGGACGAGGCGCTGAGCCTGGCGCGCCAGCTGGCGATGACCACCTACCGCGGCAGCGAGGAATTCGCCCGCCGCTTCTCGTCCGCCCCGGAATTTCGCGACGACCGCTTCCACTTCCCGGTGGAGGACTACCTCGACCAGGCCGGCCGCCGCTTCGTGGCGCGCTTCGACGCCGAGCGTTTCCTGGCGCTGTCCGAGTCGATCGACCTGCACGACGTGGCGCCCGAATCGGTGCCCACGCCGGCCACGCTGATCGGCTTCCCGTCCGACCGGCTGGTGCCGCTGGCCGACCTGTGCGAGCTGCAGCGCCGCCTGGCCGGTCCGGCCACGCTGGAAGTGGTGGAGTCGCCCTACGGCCACGACGGCTTTCTCAAGGAAACCGACCGCCTCGCCCCCCTCCTGCGCCAGGCCCTCCTGTAGGCGCCCGCTCGCGGGCGATGCCTTTTGCCTTTGCCTTCGATGGCGATCAGGAGCAAGGGCATCGCCCGCCAGCGGGCTCCTACTGAAAGCCGTGCTGCGTACCTTTTGATCGTTCGGAGAGTTCCATGACCACCTCGGCCCCCAGCACCCGCGCCGTCCGCGCCGGCATCGAGTCGGACACCCAGCACGGCGCCGTCGTGCCGCCGCTGCACCTGTCGACCAACTACAGCTTCACCGGCCTGGGCGGCAAGCGCGCCTACGACTACTCGCGCAGCGGCAACCCCACCCGTGACCTGCTCGGCGAAGCGCTGGCCGACCTGGAGCAGGGTGCCGGTGCGGTGGTCACCTCCAGCGGGATGTCCGCCGTGGCGCTGGCGCTGGAACTGGTGCCGGCCGGCGCCACTGTGCTGGCTGCGCACGACTGTTATGGCGGCACCTGGCGCCTGCTCGATGCGTGGGCGAAGAAGGGCCGCTTCACGGTTGCCTTCGCCGATCTCACCGATCCCGCTGCGCTCGCCGCCGGCCTCGCGAAGAAGCCTGCGCTGGTGTGGGTGGAAACGCCGTCCAATCCGCTGCTGCGCATAACCGACATCCGCCACGTGGCGCATGCCGCGCACGCGGTCGGCGCGCTGGTGGTGGTGGACAACACTTTCCTCTCGCCGGCCCTGCAACAGCCGCTGGCGCTGGGCGCGGACCTTGTCGTGCATTCGACCACCAAGTACATCAACGGCCACAGCGACGTGGTTGGCGGCGCCGTGGTGGCGCGCACGCCGGAGCTGGCCGAGCAGATCAAGTGGTGGGGCAACTGCAATGGCCTCACCGGCGGCGCGTTCGACAGCTACCTCACCCTGCGCGGCCTGCGCACGCTGGGCGTGCGCCTGCGCCAGCACGAGGAGAATGCCGCGCGCGTGGCCGAGCACCTGGCCCGCCACGGCGCCGTGCGCAAGGTCTACTACCCCGGCCTGGCCGAGCATCCGGGGCACGCGCTGGCCTCACGTCAGCAGCAGGGCTTCGGTGCCATGCTCAGCTTCGAGCTCGACGGTGAGGTGGAAGAGATCGCCGCCTTCGTCGACGGACTGGATTATTTCTCGCTGGCCGAATCGCTCGGCGGCGTGGAGAGCCTGATCGCCCATCCCGCCTCGATGACCCACGCCTCCATGGCGCCCGAAGCGCGCCGCACCGCCGGCATCGCCGACACCCTGCTGCGGCTGTCGGTCGGCATCGAGGATGGCAACGATCTGTTGCGCGACCTCGACGCCGCGCTGCGTCGGGCCGCCGCGGTCGGCGCCTCCAAACGCAAGGTACGCGCATGAACGCGGTGGTGGCGGACAAACTATCCGGCGCTTCACGTCCGCTCAAGGCGCCGGCCGAAGCGCCAGCGGCTGCCATCGTACTGCTCGGCACCGGTGTGGTCGGCGGCGCGCTGCTCAAGCTGCTGTGCACGCCGGCGGCTGCGCGCATCCGGCTGGTCGGTGCAGCAAACTCGAAGCGCCAGCAGACCGACCCGGTACGGTTGGCCAGTCGCCAGTTGCGCGAGCAGATCCGCAGCGAGGGCGATCCGCGAGACAACGCGGCGCTGCTCGCCGTGCTGGACGCCAGCGGCGTGGCGACAAAAGTGATCGTCGACGCCACCGCCAACGCTTCGCTGGCTGCGCGCCACGCCGAATGGCTGGAGCGCGGCTATCACGTGGTCACCGCCAACAAGGCACTGGCTGGCGGCGAGCTCACCGGCTGGCGTGCGCTGCAGGCGGCCACGTCCGGCGCTGCGCGCTACGGCGACTCGGCCACCGTCGGCGCCGGCCTGCCGGTGCTGTCCACGCTGCGTCGTCTGCGTCAGTGCGGAGATGCGCTGCTCACGCTGGAGGGCGTGTTCTCCGGCTCGCTCTCGTACCTGTTCAACCAGTATGACGGCAGCGTGCCGTTCTCCACCTTGCTCGGCGAGGCGCGTCGGCTTGGCTACACCGAGCCCGATCCGCGCTCCGATCTCTCCGGCGAGGACGTGGCGCGCAAGCTGCTGATCCTCGCCCGCCATGCCGGCTTCTCGCTCAACACCGACGAGGTGGAAGTGGAGAGTCTGGTGCCGCAGGCGTTGCGCGCGCTGTCCACCGAGGCTTTCCTCGATCGCCTCGAGGAACTTGACGCGCCGCTCGCCGCAAGAGCCGCCGAAGCGCGCGAACGTGGCCACGTGCTGCGCTACCTCGCCCGCCTCAACCAGCGCGGCCACGCCCGCGTGGGCCTGGTGGAAGTGCCGGCCACGCATCCGGCGGCGCGGCTGTACGGCACCGACAACCAGTTCGCCCTCACCACCACCCGCTACAACACGCAGCCGCTGGTGATCCAGGGGCCGGGTGCCGGGCCGGAGGTCACCGCGCAGGCGCTGCTGGGCGACGTGCTGGCGTTGACGCCCGGCTGAGGGCCGCGGCTGCTGCGGTCAATGGCCGGGGGCTCCTGCTGCCGCCGGGACCATGGCCTGCGGCCGCAACAGCGCGGCCCCAGCCAGCGCGGCGGCGGCCGCCGCGCTGGCGCCCGCCAGGAACGCCGTGTGATAGCCGCTGTTGAGCGCGCCCAGCGTGCTGGCGCCAGCGGCGGTCAGAGCACTCGTCCGTGCCGCGGCGAGGCTGGCAAGCACGGCCAGGCCCAGGGCGCCGCCCATCATGAAGGCCGTATTGACCACCCCCGACGCCAGCCCGGACTGGTCCGGCGCCACGTCGCCCATCGCCGCCAGCAGAACCGGGTTGAAGGCGATGCCGGCGCCCAGGCCCAGCAGCATCATCGCCGGCAGCACGTCGACCACGAACCGACCGTCCACCGGCGCGCGGGCGAACAGCGCCAGCCCGGTCGCCGCCATCGCCAGTCCGGCGGACAGCGGCAGGCGGATGCCGAAGCGCATCACCAGTCGCGCCGACAGGCCGATCGAGCAGGCGGCCATCACCAGGTTCGCCGGCAGGAACGCCAGCCCCACGCGGAACGGGTCGTAGCCCAGCACCTGCTGCATGTACAGCGCCGAGAGGAAGAACCAGGCGAACATCGCCGCGCACCACAGCACGCCGATCAGGCTGGCCACCGTGAGGTTGCGGTGGCGGAACAGGCCGAGCGGGATCAGCGGCGCCCGGATGCGCGCCTCGATGGCGACGAAGGCGGCCAGCAGCGCCAGCGCCACGGCCAGCACCCCCAGTGTGGCGGGCGACGTCCAGCCGGCCTCGTTGCCGTGCACTACGGCGTAGATCGCCAGCGTCAGGGCGAGCGTCACGCTGGCGGCGCCGGCCACGTCGAGGCGGCCCTCGAATGGCTTGCGCGTGGCCGGCACCAGCCGCAGCGTAGCCAGGGCCACCAGCACACCGATCGGCAGGTTCACCAGGAAGATCCAATGCCAGCTCAGCGCGCTGGTGAGCAGGCCGCCGAGCAACACGCCGACACTGCCGCCACCGGCGCAGACGAACCCGTAGATGCCCATGGCCCGGGCGCGATCGGCCGGCGCCGTGAACAGATCCATGATCAGCGACAGCGCGACCGCCGACACCACCGCGCCGCCCAGCCCCTGCGCCGCGCGTGCCACCACCAGCATCAGTTGCGAGGTGGCCAGGCCGCACAGCAGCGAGGCCGCGGTGAAGGCGGCGAGGCCGAGCAGGAACACGCGGCGGTGTCCGAGCAGGTCGCCCAGCCGACCGGCCAGCAGCAGAAAGCCGCCGTAGGTGAGCATGTAGGCGTTGACCACCCACGCCAGCGTGGTTTCGGAGAAGCCGAGATCGGTCTTGATCGAGGGCAGGGCGACGTTCACGATCGTGGTGTCCAGCACGATCATCAGCACGCCCATGCAGAGCACGTAGAACGCCAGCCAGTGGTGCCGGGCGGGGGCGGCAGGGGTCATCGCGGATCTCCCGGGTTTATCGTCAATCGGAGCGGCCGGGACGCATGCCGCGGCCCGGCACGAGATAAGTAGCACGGCCGCAGCCGCACGAATTACGGCGCCTGGATCGCCTCGACCTGGATGCGCAGCGTCACGCCCATGTGGAATCCGTAGTCCTTGCCGCCCGGCATGCCGTAGGCGTCACGCTGGAAGGTGGCGAGCGCGTCGGCGCCACACACCTCGCGCTTGAAGATCGGGTGCGGCATGCACTTGAAGCTGCGGATGTCGAGCGTCAGCGGGTGGCTCACCCCGTGCAGGGTGAGCGTGCCGTCCACCCGCGTCGGTGCGCCGTTCCTGAAGCCCGCGAGCCGGCCCGTGTAGTGCGCCTGTGGCCATTGCCGGGTGTCGAACAGCTCGGGTCCCTGCGCGTACGCGTTGAGCTTGTCCTGACCGAAGTCGGCGCTGGCCATGTCCACACTTATGTCGACGCTGCCGGTCTGCTTCGCGCGATCGAGGATCACCGTGCCGCGGCTGGAATTGAACTTGCCGCGCCACACCGACAGCCCGCCCATGTGGTCGGCCTCGAAGCTGGGGTAGGTGTGATCGGGATCGATGCGATAGGTCACCGGCGTGGCGCTGGCGGTGGTGGCGGCCAGCGCGGCGAGCGTGGCAAGAGCCACGGCGAGCTTGCCGTCGGAGCGGAGGCGGGTGAGCTGACGCATCGGGAGAGTCCTTGGCGGGATGGTGCCAAGGCGACGATCCACGCGCAGCGGTTTCGACAACCGCAAAAAAAAGAACGCGCGGACTGGCCGCGCGTTCTTGTTCAAGGCCTCCTGCTTCAAGCAGGGACGATCGCAGCGATCAGCGATGCCCGGTGGCGCGCTCCACTTCATCCTCGTCCGGCGGAATCTGCAGGTCACTCGGATGCTGGCTGGCCTCCATCCGCTCGGCCTCGATCGACGGCGTCCGCCAGCCGGACTTCACGCCCCACAGGAAATACACCAGGCCGATCACCGCCACCACGACCAGATCCCAGCCGTAGGGGATGTAGTTCAGGCCGCCGAACTTGGCGCTGCCGATCTTCGACACCGCGGCCAGGGTGATCAGGTAGGCGATCAGCCACCAGGCGCCCTTGAGGTGGCGGCCGAAGTCCTGCCAGCCGTGCTTGGCCTGGTAGTAGAAGTACACCGGCAGGGCGACCACCATCAGCAGGATGATCTCGCCCGTCAGCGGCCATTTGGCCCAGTACAGCAGCTCGGCGGACATGATGAAGGCGATGCCGGCGATCACCGGCAGGCCGCTGAGCTTGAACGGGCGATGCAGCTCCGGCGCCGTGCGACGCAGGGTCATCACGCTCACCGGACCGGTGAGGTAGGAAATGATGGTGGACACCGAGATCACCGCGGCCAGCGAGTCCCAGCCGCGGAAGAAGAACAGGAACAGGAACGACACCACCAGGTTCAGCCACATCGCCGGACGCGGTACACCCCAGGTCGGGTGCAACCGGCCGAACACCTTCGGCAGCGTGCCGTTGCGCTCCATGCCGTAGATCATGCGGGCGGTGGTGGCGGTGTAGGTGATGCCGGTGCCGCTGGGGCTGACGAAGGCGTCCGCGTAGAGCAGGATCGCCAGCCAGTTGAGGTTGACCAGCACCGCCAGCTCGGCGAACGGCGAGCTGAAGTCGATGCCCTTCCAGCCGGCGCGGGCCAGCAGGTCCGGCGGCACGGCGCCGAGGTAGGCCACCTGCAGCAGCACGTACACCACGGTGGCCAGAGCGATGGCGCCGATGATCGCGAACGGGATGCTGCGCCCCGGGTTGCGCGCTTCGCCGGCCAGGTTCACCGGGCTTTGGAAGCCGTTGAAGCTGAACACGATGCCGGCCGTGGCCACCGCGGTGAGGATCGCCGCGAAATCGTTCGCGTGGCTGCCGCCGGCCGCGCCCACCGAGAGGTTCTCGCTGTGGAAGCCACTGGCGATCAGCGCGATGCCAGTGGCGGCCGGAATGATCAGCTTGATGATGGTGATCAGGCTGTTGGAGCGCGCGAACAGCTTCACGCTCCAGAAGTTGAGCAGGAAGTACACCACCACCAGCACCGCGGCGATGCCTAAGCCCAGGTGACTCAGCTCGCCGTGCTTGCCGGGTGCGGCGTGGTACAGATCCTGCGCCCATTGCCACTTCCAGCCGGCCATGTACTGCACCGAGGCCTCGGCCTCCACCGGGATCACCGAAACGATCGCGATCCAGTTCGCCCACGCGGCAATGAAGCCCACCAGCGAGCCGTGCGAGTAGTGGCCGTAGCGCACCATGCCGCCGGACTCGGGGAACATCGCGCCCAGTTCGGCGTAGGTCAGTGCGATCGACAGGATGATCACTGCGCCCAGCACCCAGGCCCAGATCGCGCCCGGACCGGCCAGCTTGGCGGCGTTCCACGCGCCGAACAGCCAGCCCGAACCGATGATCGAGCCCAGGCCGGTGAACATCAGGGCGAAAGGTCCGACATCACGTCGGAGCGAACTCTGGTTTGCCATCGAGGAACCCCTGAGCGGCCTGATCGCCGCGGTTCAAAACCACGATAGTGGCAAAGTGGGCCGGGGCTGTCACGCCGCAGCGGCGCACCACGACGGTGCGATGCCGCCGCAACGGGCGCTGGTGGCGACGCGGCCCGAGCGCTTGCGCTCAGGGCGCGAGCGATACCACGCAGTCGATGCCGGCCCTGGCCATCTTCGCGTAGGGGCAGACGCGCTCGGTGTTGCGCACCAGTTCCTCGGCGACGGCGCGATCGACGCCCGGCAGGCAGATGTGGATCGTCGCGGTGAGCATGAACAGCCCATCGACCGGATCGCGACCGAAGCTGACCTGGGCCACGACCTCGGCATCAGGGATCGCCACGCCTGCCCGCGCCGCGAGCAGGCTCAGCGCGCCGTGGAAGCATGCCGCGTAGCCGGCGGCGAACAGCTGTTCGGGATTGGTGCCGCCGCCCGGTCCGCCCAGTTGCTCGGGCATCCGCAACTGCAGCTCGAGCGCGCCGTCGTCGGAGCGGGCCACGCCGGAGGCGCGGCCGTGCCGGGATTCGCCGCCGTTGACCCGCACGGTGGCGGTATACAGCGGAAGGAAGTCTGCACCGACATGCTTGTCGAGCAGCGAGAGGGGTGGGGGCCGCAGATCGGGCATGGCGGGTGCGAAGCTCCTCGAGGGTGGATGGAGCGACCTCAGGCGAGAACGACCTCTTCGGCGACGATCGCCGCTTGCACGCCCGGATCGTCCTCCATGCGGCGAGCGAAGCGCATCAGATGCTCCAGGCCGTACAACCCGATGTCCAGGTCGGCCGCCCAGCGCAGGATCACCAGCAGGTACGGGTCAGCGATCGAACGCGTGCCGACCAGCCAGTCGCGGCCGGCCAGCTGCTCGTCGAGTCGTGCGAGACAAGCTTGCAGGTGGCGCCGTGCGCCCTGGGCCGGCGCGCTCAGCGGCAGGGTTCTGGCCAGAAAGAACGACGCCGGCAGCAACGGCAGGAACGCCTTGTGCACGTCGCCGTCGAGAAAGCTCAGCCAGCGCATCACTTCGGCGCGCCCGCGCGGTGATCCGTCACCGAACAGCCGCGCCTCGGGATGCAGATCGGCGAGGTAGCCGAGAATCGCCGGGTTCTCGCGAAGCACGAAGTCGCCGTGCTCCAGCATCGGCACCGGGGTTGCCTCATCGTGCCTGCGGTACGCCGGCCACTCCGCGCTGTCGTCGCTGATCTGCACCGCGCGGTACGGCGCGCCGATCCACTCGAGCACGATGTGCGCGGCCAGCGAGCAGGCGCCCGGCAGGTAGTGCAGTTTCACGCCGCCGCTCCGCGGCGATCGCGTGCCCAGCGGGCGAACCAGGTGTCGAAATCCTGCCTGCCCAGCATCGCGCCCTCGCCAGGGAGCAGCGTGCCGGCTTCCAGCACTGCACCGAAATACGGCTCCTGCGGATCCGCCACGACCGTGCGCGAATCCCCGGTGGCGGTGAGGAACCGCTGCACCCATTGCGCCATCGGTGCCTGCTGCGGGCCGCCGATTTCCACCGCCCCGTGCACCGGCGCGCCCAGCGCGCAATCGGCCACCGCGGCGGCGACATCCTCGGCGGCGATGGGCTGCATCAGCCCGCTGGACATGCGCAGCGGCTGGCCCAGCTCGACTGGGCCGGCGATGGCGCTGAGAAACTCGAAGAACTGCGTGGCCTGGACAATGGTGTAGGGAATGCCGGCCGCGCGGATCAGCGCCTCCTGTGCTGCCTTGGCGCGGATATAGCCGCTCGCGGCAAAGGCCGGCCGCCCGGTGCCCACCACCGACAGCGCCACGTGATGCTTCACTCCGGCGCGCTGTTCTGCGGCGGCAAGATGGCGGCCCGCGTTCTCGAAGAACGCCAGCACCGCCTGGTCTTCGAACGAGGGCGAATTGGCCACGTCCACCACCACGTCGGTGCCCGTCAGCGCCGCGTCCAGCCCTTGCCCGGTAACCGCGTTGATGCCGGTTGATGGCGCGGCGGCCACCACCTCGTGCCCGCGCCGGCGCAGGCGCTCGACGACCTTGCTGTCGATCAGTCCGGTACCGCCGATGACGACGAATTTCATGGGAAGCCTCCGCGGGCGTGGGCGCCAGTGGCGCGGGATGAAGGCATGCTAGGCGCGGCCGGCGGTGCCCGGTAGCAACGCGGCTGGGCTCACCGTGTTGCCCCGGAGGCACCAATCGGCGGGCCGGGTCAGCCGCGGTCCGCGCCGACGGCTTCGCGTGGTGCGCGCGCCGTCGTGTCGGGCATGGGCGTGAGGCCGGTGGCGCATTCCAGGTCCAGCGCGCGCACGGCGGTGATCATGTAGTCGATGAACACGCGCACCCGCGCGGGCAGCTGCAGCCGGCTCAGGTAGCACAGGTAGTGCCCGCGATCGTCCGGCGCGTACGGCGTGAGGCAAGCCACCAGGCGACCGGTGCGCAGGTGGTCGCTGACCAGGTAGCCGGGTAGCTGCGCGATGCCGTGGCCGTCGAGGACCGCCTGCAACACCAGCTCGTCGTCGTTGAACGTCCAGCTCGACGAGGGCAGGAGCCTCTGCACCCGCCCGCCCACCCTGAACTCCCACTCGCACATCCGCCCCGACGACGCGCGGGAGGTGATGCAGCGGTGTGCGGGCAGGTCTTCCACTTGCCGCGGCAGCCCTTGGGATTGCCGGTAGGTGGGTGCCGCGCAGACCAGCATCGGCATGGGAATGAGTTGCCGGGCCACCACCTGGCTGTCTTCCAGGCGCCCGTCGCGGAAGGCGAGATCGACCCGGTTCGCGCTGAAGTCGATGGCGCGGTCGTCCAGCGTCAGGTCGATGGCGATCTGTGGATAGCGGTCGCGAAAGCCGTGCAGCAGCGGCGCCACGATGCGCCGTCCAAAGTTACTCGTGGCGGCGATGCGCAACTGCCCGCGGGGCGGCCCCTCGCGCAGCTCGCGCATGTCTTCCAGCGCCTGCACGATTCGCTCCACGCCGGGGTGGCAGTTGCGGTAGAACAGCTCGCCTTCGCGGGTCAGCGCGGTGTGGCGGTTGGTGCGCTGGAACAGCCGCGCGCCCAGCTGGGCTTCCAGCTTCTGCACGCTGCGGCTGACCGCGGAGCGGCCGATGCCGAGGCGATCGCCGGCGCGGGCGAAGCTGCCTTCGGTCGCCACGGCGATAAACGCCACCACGCCCGCATAGCTGGAGGAAAAGGTGGCGGCGAGCGCGTCCTGCTGGGCGCCGTTGAGTTGGGCTTGGGCGTCGGAGTTCATCGTCGTTTCCGGTCAGGTCGGCGCCAGCAGCGGCGCGTTCGATGCCGGCAGCAGCCGGCCCCACCGATCAGACGTCCGGGTCGCGAGATTCGTGACACCGCCGCGATTGTTTCCTGCGCAGAAACACGAGGAGCCCGTGGCCGGATCTACCGGGCGGAACACCGCGAACCTAGGCTGGCCCTGTCTCGTCACCGAGCGCGAGCCGCGTCTTCGCCCCCACGCACACGTCCCCCAAGCCCACCCATCCCCCACCTACCGAGGATTTGAATCATGGCCCAGCGAATCGACTACCAGCAGCAGGCCCCCGAGCTGTTCAAGAAGCTCGTGGCCATCAGCATGCAGGCCGCCCAGAGCGGCGTGGGGGCGACCATCGGCCATCTGGCCGAGATCCGCGCCTCGCAGCTCAACGGCTGCGCCTTCTGCGTGGACATGCACGTGAAGCAGGCGCTGATTCACGGCGAGCGCCCGCTGCGCATTCATCACCTGGCGGTGTGGCGCGAGTCGCCGCTGTTCTCCGATCGCGAACGCGCGGCACTGGCCTGGACCGAGGCGCTCACGCAGTTGCCGCCGCACGGTGTGTCGGACGAGCTCTACGCCCAGTTGCGCGAGCAGTTCTCCGAGAAGGAGCTCACCGAGCTCACCTACACGGTGATGGCGATCAACGCCTGGAACCGCATCAACGTCGCCTTCACCAGCGTCCCCGGTTCCGCCGACAAGGCCTACGGGCTGGACAAGGCCGGCCTGGCCTGACGCTCCCCAACCGGCACGCCGACGGCCGTACCGGTCGCCGCTTCCACGACCCGCGCTCCGCGCGGGGCACTCTGAGAGAACACACCCATGCGCATCTTGAAGACATTCGCACCGCTGTTGCTGCTTGCCACCGGCGCCGTGGCCGCACACCAGACGCATCACGCCGCGCCCGCCTCGGGTGCACCGATGGCCCAGGTTTCGGAGCTGATGACCCAGGCGCTGAAGGACTACCCGGGCAAGGAAGGCAAGATGATCCTGGTGACCTATCCGCCGGGCTCGGTCGACCCGATCCATCGCCACAACGCCGAGGCCTTCGTCTACGTGCTCGAGGGCCACATCGAAATGGGCCTGAACGGCAAAAAGCCGGTGACGCTGGGGCCGGGACAGGCCTTCCACGAAGGACCAGCCGACCTCCACACCATCGGTCGCAACGCCAGCAAGACCGAGCCGGCCCGCTTCGTGGTGTTCCTCCTGAAGGATCAGCACGCCCCAGTGCTGATTCCGCAGCAGTAAACGCTGCACGAGACAGCGTCTGGCCGCACGCTCCTGGCGCGTCCGCTAACGCGCCAGGGGCGTGATCGCTATCAGCACTCGATCACGTTCACCGCGAGGCCGCCGCGCGAGGTTTCCTTGTATTTGTCCTTCATGTCGCGCCCGGTGGCGCGCATGGTGGCGATCACCTTGTCCAGCGACACGCGATGCTTGCCGTCGCTCTTGAGCGCCATGCGGCTGGCGTTGATCGCCTTCACCGAGCCCATCGCGTTGCGCTCGATGCAGGGGATCTGCACCAGGCCGCCGATCGGGTCGCAGGTGAGGCCGAGGTTGTGTTCCATGCCGATCTCGGCGGCGTTCTCCACCTGCCAGATGCTGCCGCCCAGTGCGGCGGTGAGGCCGCCGGCCGCCATCGAGCAGGCCACGCCCACCTCACCCTGACAGCCCACCTCGGCGCCGGAGATCGAGGCGTTTTCCTTGTACAGAATGCCGATCGCGGCGGCGGTGAGCAGGAAATCGACCACGCCGTGCTCGTCGAAGCGCGCGCAGAAGTGGCGGAAGTACATCAGCACCGCCGGCACGATACCGGCCGCGCCGTTGGTCGGTGCGGTGACCACGCGCCCACCGGCGGCGTTCTCCTCGTTCACCGCCAGCGCGTAGAGATTGACCCAGTCCAGGATCGTCAGCGGGTCCTTCAGCGCGGCCTCGGGTTGGCGGCGCAGGTCCTCGGCCATCGCCGGGGCCCGGCGCGTCACCTTCAGCCCACCGGGCAGCACGCCGGGCGAGCGCAGGCCGCGCGCCACGCAATCCTGCATCGCCTGCCAGATGGTGAGCAGGCCGGCGCGCGTCTCCGCCTCGGGCCGCCACACGCTCTCGTTGGCCAGCATCAGCTGGGCGATGGTCAGACCGTGCTGTTCGCACAGCTTGAGCAGTTCGTCGCCACTGGAGAACGGGTAGGGCTGTTCGGTGGTATCGGCGACGATGCGGTCTTCGGCCGCCTCGTCGTGGTTCACCACGAAACCGCCGCCGACCGAGTAGTAGTCGCGCGTGGCCAGCTCGTTGCCCTGCGCGTCGTAGGCAGAGAAACGCATGCCGTTGGTGTGGAACGGCAGCTTCTGGCGCTTGTTGAACACCAGGTCGGCCTTCTCGTCGAACACGATCTCGTGCTTGCCGAGCAGGCGGATGCGGTGAGTCTTGCGGATGCGCGCCAGCGTGTCGGGAATCGTGTCCGGATCGACCGTGTCCGGGTGCGCACCTTCCAGCCCCAGCAGTACCGCCTTGTCTGTGCCGTGGCCGCGGCCGGTCATCGCCAGCGAGCCGAACAGTTCGGCGCGCACGCGCGTCACGCGGTCGAGCACGCCCTTCTCTTCCAGCCAGCGCTCGCCAAAGCGTGCGGCGGCACGCATCGGTCCGACCGTGTGCGAGGACGAGGGACCGATACCGATCTTGAAGAGGTCGAAAACGCTGACGGCCATGAATGCGCTGCGGAAGAGTGGGGAAGGACCGCTATTCTAGGCGCTCCCGCCGGCCCGGCGTCTGTACGCCCGCGTGTGTTGATGAGCCACCTGATCCTCTACCAGCGCGACTACTGCCACCTGTGCGATATGGCCTTGGCCGTGATGGCCGAGGCGCGCGCGCCGGATTTCGACAGCGAGTGGGTAGACGACAGCGCCGAACTGGAAGCACGCTACGGCACCCGCGTGCCGGTGCTGCGCGATACGCGCGACGGGCGCGAGCTGGACTGGCCGTTCGATGCGGCGGCGGTGCGACGCTTTCTGGCGCCTGCCACCCGCGACTAGCGAATCGGCCGCGGGCGGCCACCCATCCACATGATCGACACGCCGTGGCGATCAGAGTGGATCGTCCCGATCAACCGGCCCCGCCGCCATGAAATGGTCACGCCGCACTGCCTGGATCGTCTTCGTCATCGCGCTGCTGGTGATCATCGGCGTGGGCTTCTATCGCGCCGCGATCCATGAGGAGCCGCGGCCAGAAACCGCTCCGGCTTCGTCGAATCCGCCGGGATCGCCTGCCCGCTAGCGCGCGTCGTTGCAACCATCGCACCGACGCGTCGGCGGCCGCCGGCTATTTCGCGATCAGGTTCAAATGCGCGGTGACTGTGACCTCGTCGGCGATCACCGAGGTGTCGGCGTAGTCGCCGCCGCCCACGCCGAACTCCAGCCGCTTCAGCGCGCCCTTCACGTCCAGCGTGGCGCCGGCGGTGGTCGGCTTGAAGTCCACCGTGAGGCTCACCGGCTTGGTCACGCCGTGCAGGGTGAGGTTGCCGTCGGCGGTGACGGTGTTGCCGTTGCGATGGAACGCGGTGGTGACGAAGTGCGCCTTGGGAAACTGGGCGACGTCGAAGAAGTCGCTGCCGGGCAGGGCGGTGTCGCGGTCGTTGTCGCCGGTCTTGGCGCTGGCGAGGTCTACCGTGACGTCGAACTTCGACGCGTCGAGATGCGCGGCGTCGTAGGCGATGGCGGCATCGAACTTCTCGAAGTGGCCGTCGAAGCCGGAGCCCTGGAAATTGCCGTGGAAGGCGAGCGTACTGCCGACGCTCTGCACGGTGTAGTCGGCGGCGCTGGCGAGACCGGGCAGGGCGAGGGCGCACAGAAGCAGGGCGAGACGCGTCATGGTCGATCTCCTTGGAAGGGAAGGCATCAGTTGCGCGGGCGGCCGAACGGCAGCATCCGGCGCAGCACATTGTCGTTGTCAAACACGTGGTGCTTGAGCGCGGCGCCGACATGCGCCACCAGCACCAGCAGCAGCGCCCAGAACAGCAACTCATGGGCTTCGTGCGCGAGATGGGCAAGCTCTTCGTTCTTGCCGGCGATGGCCGGCAGGTTGAACAGCTTGAAGTACTGCAGCGGAAAGCCGCGCAGCGAGTTGAACCACCAACCGGTGAGCGGCAGCGCCACGATCATCAGGTACAGCACGCCGTGCACCGCATGCGCGGCCAGCTGCTGCCAGCGTGGGCCGGGTTCATCCTTCGGGCGACGGTCGAACGCGCGCCACACCAGCCGCAGCGCGAACAGCGCCAGCACCGTGAGGCCGATCGACTTGTGCCAGGCGTACACGCTGATCTTGCTCATCGACGGCGTCATGTCGGTCATCAGCAGCCCCCACACGCCGTTGACCAGGATGGCCAGCGCCATGATCCAGTGGAAGAACTTCGCGACGCTGCCCCACTGGCGGTCGGTACTGCGCAGACTCATGGCGATCCCTGGGTGGAGGAAGAAGCGGTGGCCGGTGCTGCGCCGTCGTCGCGGATCGCCTCGATCTCCATGCGTACCAGCACCTGGTCACCGATGGAATTGGCGAACGCGGTGATGCCGAAGTCGCGTCGATCCAGCACGGCGGTGGCCGAGAAGCCAGCCACCGTGTGCAGGCCGTAGACGGTACGGGCGAGGCGGTTGAACTGGAACGGCACATCCACCGCCTTCGTCACCCCGCGCAGGGTGAGCTGGCCGTGGATCACGCCGTGGCTGTCGTCGGTGCGCTCGACCGAGCGGCTGACGAAGTGGGCATAGCGGTGGCCGGTCGCATCGAGCAGCGAAGGCTTGAGCACGGCCTGGTTCCAGTCCGTGTCGCCCATGTCCAGGCTGTCGAGGTCGATGTCCAGCTCGGTGGCGGAGTTTTCCCAGTGGTCGGGATCGAAGCGCAGCCAGCCGCGGGCGATGTGCAGGCGCCCCCACGGCCGCGAATAGCCGTCGTGGGTGATGTTGAAGAGCACCTGGCTGTGCACGGTGTCGAAGCGGTAGCTCTCGCTGCCCGCGCGTGCGGGCGCGGCGGCACCGAGCGCAAGGGCGGCGAGGACGATCCATGCGGGCAGGCGCAACGTCATAGCGAAAGTCTGGCCGAAGAGCGATGACGGTTCCAGCGCGGCGGGTGGAACAGATTGTCTCGCCTGCGCACCCCTGGTGGCCGCTGCTGCAAGCCAACGCGCAGACGCTAGGAATCTCTGATAGATCGGCCGCCGGCGTTTTTTGGCATGATCGTGCGCTCGCGCCTCGTTTGAAGGCGCCGCCGGCCGCTGGTTTCGATCGTTCGGGCCGAGCATGTCCGCAGGGGGATAGCTCATGGTGTCGTGGGTGCTGGGACTGATGTTGGCGTTTGCCACGCCTTCGAGCGGCAGCGCCGCATCTGCCGAGCCACCGGCACAGATGGCCCAGCCGCTGGCCACACCCCAGTTCCGCCGCTACGGCCTGGCCGATGGCCTGCCGGGGCCGATGGTCTATACGGTAGTGCAGGATCATCAGGGTGCGATGTGGTTCGGCACCACCGGTGGCATCGGACGCTACGACGGCGTCGGCTTCACCGTGTTCCGTCACGACGTGGACGATCCGCACTCGCTGCCGAACAACCAGGTCTACACGCTGTACGTCGATCGCAGCGGTCGGCTCTGGGCCGGCGGCGTATCGGGCGGACTGAGCCGCTATGAGCCGGCCAGCGGCGGCTTCACCAACTGGCAGCACGACGCCGACGACCCGGCCAGCCTCGCGCACGACGAAGTGTGGTCGATCGCGCAGACGCCCGACGGCCGGCTGTGGGTGGCCACCCAGGACGGGCTCGATCGCCTGCGCAGCGACGGGCGCCGCTTCGAGCACATGACCGACACCACGCTGCCGCCGGACCTCGCGCCGCGCGGCTTCGGTCCCACTCGCGCGTTGCTGGCCGAAGGCAACGGCCGGCTGTGGATCGGCAGCGAGCGCGGCATCTACCTGCGCAGTCCGGACGGTGCCTTGCGGCGGGTGCCGATCGATCCCGCGTTCCATGGCGACCTAAGCAAGATCTGGCGGATCGAGGGCGGCGGCGACGAGGTGCGGGTCGCGACCAGCAGCGGACTGCTGCGCATCGGCCCGGATGGCGTGGCGCGGCCGGTATCAGCCCTGCTCACCGGACTGCGCTCGATGAGCAGCGTGCGCGATGCCCGTGGCCGGCTGTGGGTAGGCACGCTAAATGGCGCCTGGCTGGATGACGGCGACGGCAACGGCCGTCTGTTCACCGGCCACTCGCTGCTACCCGGCGGCCTGCCGGCCGACGGGGTCTGGCAGATCACTCGCGATCGCGAAGGTGGCCTGTGGTTTGCCGTGGCCGACGGTGGCGTTGCCTACCTCGGCCCGGGCTGGGACGGCTTCAGCCGCATGACCCACGTGCCGGACGACCCGACCAGCCTTGCCACCACCGCAGCGGAGGTGGTGCAGGCCAGTCGCGACAACCGGCTGTGGGTGGGCGAGGTGGGCGGCATCGACAAGCTCGATCCGGCCACCGGCGCCGTCGAGCACGTGGTGGCGCACATGCCCGAGTCGTTGATCTCGATGGTGGAGGATCCGCAAGGACGTCTGTGGGCGGCCGGCCAGGGCGCGCTGTACTTGGTGCAGGGCGACCATGTGCAGCCGGTGGACACCGCGCCGGCCGGACTGACGCGGCCCACCCGCCTGGTCTACTCGGACGATGGCCACGTCTACGTGGCGGCGTGGGGCGAGGGCATCTTCGCCATCGACACCCGCACCCGCGCGATCACCCCGGTGCCGATGCCGGATGTGGCCGACGTCGGCATCGTCTCGGTGTTCGCGATGCACGATGGCGACCCATGGTACGCCAGCGCCGCCGGCCTGATGCGGCTGGACCGCGGCCGCCATCGCATGGTGTTCGTCGAGGGCGTGCCGCACCGTTTCGTGATGGCCGTGGCCTTCGACCGCACGGGCTTCTGGCTGGCCTGGGAGAACGGCCTGGAGCATTACCGCTACGCCAGCGGCCACGCGGTGAGCGATCGCGTGGTGGCGGTACCGGCCGAGTGGCAGCGCCGCGACATCCTCGGGATGCGGGCCGATCGCGAAGATTGCCTGTGGCTTTTCGCGGCGCAGGGCCTGTGGCGTTTCGATCCGACCTCCGGCGCGTTCACCCGGTTCGGGCCGCAGGATGGCCTGCTGCAGGGCGAATTCAACAACGATCGCACGGCGATGCTGGCCAACGGCATGATCTACGGCGCCACCAAGGGCGGGGTGGTCGGTTTCAGTCCCGAGCGGCTGGCGGCGCGCCCTCCGGCGATCGTGGCGCCGAACGTGTTTCTCAGTGCGGTCAGCGTGCGTCGGCGGGGCGCCGCGCGCGCGTTGCCTGTGGACGGCCAGCCGTTGACGCTGGGCTGGCGCGACCGCGACCTGCGCGTGGTGGCCCGTGCCTCCTCGTTCGTCAATCCCGCGGGCAACCGCTTCCGCTTCCGTCTCGACGGTTTCGACAGCGGCTGGGTGGACGTCGGTCCGCACGGCGAGCGCGAGTTCGCCGGGCTGGGTGCCGGCGACTACACCCTGCAGGTGATGGCCGCCGCACCGGGCGGCGCGTGGGGCACGCTGGCCACGCCGCTGGCGATTCACGTCGATGCGCCACCGTGGGACCGCTGGTGGGCGTGGCTGGCCTACGCAGCGATCGCGGGTGCGCTGGCCGCCTCGACCGCACTGGCTTGGCGCCGTCGCCTGGCGCAGCGTCACCGCATCCAACTGGCCGAGCAGCAGCGTCATCTGGCCGAGCGTGCCAACGCGGCGAAGACGCAGTTCCTGGCCACGCTAAGCCACGAGATCCGCACGCCGATGACCGGCGTGATCGGCATGGCCGAGCTCCTGCTCACCACCCCGCTGCGCCCGGACCAGAGCGACTACGCACAAGCCATGCAGCGCTCCGGCACGATGCTGCTGAAGCTGCTGAACGATGCGCTCGACCTGGCGCGCATCGAGGCCGGCCGCTTCGTGCTGGAGCCGGCGCCGTTCAACCCGCGGCAGTTGCTCGACGACGTGGCACGACTGGTTGCCGGGCAGGCGCGCAGCAAGGGCATCGCCTTCGCGCTGGAGCTGGCGCCTGACCTGCCGAGCTCGCTGCTCGGCGATGCGCTGCGGATCGAGCAGATCCTGCTCAACCTGGTCACCAATGCGATCAAGTTCACCGAGCGCGGCAAGGTCACGCTCGGGGCGCAGCGCACGGCCGACGGTGTGATGTTCAGCGTGGCCGACACCGGCCCGGGTATCCCGGAGGCCAGCCAGTCGCGCCTGTTCCAGCGCTTCGAGCAGGAGGACAGCCCGCAGCGTCGCGCCGGCAGCGGACTGGGCCTGGCGATCTGCCGCGAGCTGGTGACCCTGATGGGCGGCTCGATCGAGCTGGAGTCGCGCCTGGCGCATGGCAGTACGTTCCGTGTGCGGCTGCCGCTGCGGTCATTGTCTTCGCCCGTGCCCGGCGCCGCGCCGCCGGCGATGAGCCTGCGCGTGCTGCACGTGCTTTTGGTGGAGGACGACGTCACCGTGGCGGCGGTGATTCGCGGCCTGCTCGAGCGCCAGGGGCACGTGGTCACCCACGTCGGCAACGGGCTCGGTGCGCTGGTCGAGCTCGACGCGGGCCCGTTCGACCTGCTGCTGCTGGACCTGGACCTGCCCGGCGTGGACGGTTTCCAGCTGGCGCGGATGATCCGCCAGCGCGAGCCGGCGGGCGATCGCCTGCCGATCGTGGCGATCACCGCGCGCTCCGGCGGCGACGAGGAGCAGCGCAGCCGCGAGGCGGGCATGGACCACTTCCTGCGCAAGCCGCTCTCGGGAGAGCAACTGGCGCGCGCGATGGAAGTGGCGATCGCGGCGGCCGCGCTGCCGGTGTGACGCCCCGCGCACCGCCGCGACGCGGGCCTTTGCGTGCTGGTTTTGGCATCATCGGCGGCGCCATGGCTGGGATGGCGCAAGGGGATCGCATGTTTCTACCGCTGGTATGGGCCATCGGCCTGCTGGCCGGCCTGGCTGCCGCGACGGCCGCCGCCGCGCCGCCTGCCGCGGCGCCCCCGGCCGCGACTGTGGCCGCGGCTTCGGCTGCCCTGGGCGGTGCGCTGCCCACGCCGCAGTTCCGCCGTTACGGCACCGCCGAAGGCCTGCCCAGCAGCAGCGTCTACGCCGTGGTGCAGGACGCCAGCGGTGTCATGTGGTTCGGCACCAAGGGCGGGCTGGCGCGCTATGACGGCGTGCAGTTCCAGGTGTTCCACCATGTGGCCGGCGACCCCACCTCGCTGCCGCACAACACGGTGGGCGGGCTGCTGGTGGATCGCCAGGGCCGGCTGTGGACCAGCGGCCTGGAGGCGGGCCTTAACCGCTACGACCCGGCCACCGGCGGCTTCATGCACTGGGCGCACGATCCCTCGGACCCGGCGAGCCTGGCGATCGACAAGGTGTGGACGATGGCGCAGACCGCCGACGGCACACTGTGGGTCGGCACCGAGGAAGGCCTGGACCGCATGCGCGGCGATGGCCGCCGTTTCGACCACGTGCCCGGTCCGCCGGTTGACGATGGCGAGCCGGATCATTTCGGTGCGGTGGCCGCGCTGTTCGTCGATCGCCACGACCGGCTGTGGATCGGGAGTTCGCATGGCGTGTTCCGGCGCGATCCGGACGGTCGCATCCGGCGCATCCGCCCCGCAGATCCGGGCGTGCTGATCGACGCTTGGTCGATCGATGGCAACGCGGGCGACGACGAGATCCGCATCGCCGCCAGCCGTGGGCTGTTCCTGGTTGGAGCGGATGATGTGGCGCGCCCATTCGATACCCCCGGCCTGCCCGACACCAACATCATGACCAGCGCGCGCGATTGCGCCGGACGGCTGTGGATCGGAACGCAGAAGGGCCTGTACCTGCAGGAGCACCCGCACGCGCCGCTGATTGCGGTGATCGACAAGCCGGTGATGTACGGCAACCTGCCCGGCAGTTGGGTGTGGAAGATCACCGTCGATCGCGAGGGTGGCTTGTGGTTCGCGCTGTTCGATGGCGGTGTCGCCTACCTGGCGCCCGGCTGGCACGGCATGAGCCGCTACACCCACATCCCCGACGACCCGGACAGCCTGCGCGACTCGATGGCCACGGCGATGGCGCGAGCACGCGACGGCCTGCTGTGGGTGGGCGAGCGCGGCGGCCGGGTGGACAAGCTCGAGCCGTCCACCGGGCGCGTGCAGCACGTGCTGTCGGGACTGCGTGGCGACGTGCAGGGCATGACCGAAGACGCCGACCACAATCTGTGGATCGCCACCAAGGGCGCGCTGTACCGCTACCACGGCGGCCAGCTGGACCGCGTCGATCCCGATCAGGCGGCGCTGCGCACGCCGCTGGAGGTCGAGGCCGGCCCGGCGGGACGCCTGTACGTGCGCACCTTCAACCAGGGCCTGTTCCGCATCGATCCGCGCACCCTGGCGGTGACGTCGGTGACGATCGACGGCGGCAACGATCGCGCGCGCTGGGGCAGCCAGATGACCCTGCGCTTCGGCGTGTTCTGGTATGCCGGCGACGGCGGTCTGTACCGGCTCGATGCGGCGCGGGACCAGTTCAAGCCGGTGCCGGGCGTGGACAACGACCGCGCCGTCGACGCCTTCGATACCTCGCCCGATGGCTTCTGGCTGGCGCGGCCGGACGGACTGGAGCACTACCGGCGCGTGCCCGACGGGCTGCAACTGGATCGTCGCGTGGGCGCCGCCGAGGGCTGGCCGTCGATCAACGTGGCCGACCTGCGCATCGACGCGCACAAGCGGGTGTGGATCTTCGGCAGCGACGGGCTGTGGCGGTTCGATCCGGGCAGCGGCCGCTTCCGCGTGATGGGCCTGCAGGACGGCTTGGCCAACGGCGAATTCTTCCGCGGCTACAGCCGCCTGGAGGACGGCACGATCTACGCGCCCACGTTCGGCGGCGTGGTGGGATTCAACCCGGACCTGGTCGGCGACCGGCAGGGCGCGCCGCCGCTGCTGGCGATCACCGGCGTGCGCGTGCGCCGCCACGGCAAGCTGCACGAGCTGCCACCGGATGGCACGCTGAGCGTCGATTGGCGCGATCGCGAAGTGAGCGTGGTGGCGCGGCTAGTGTCGTACGTCGATCCGGCCGCTAACCGCTACCGCTTCCGCATGGTCGGACTCGATCCGGGCTGGGTCGACGTCGATCACCGCGGCGAGCGCGAATTCGCCGGCCTCACGGCGGGCGACTACCGGCTCGAGGTGATGGCGGCCGGCGCCGACGGCCGCTGGATCACGCTGGCGCATCCGCTGCGCATCCACGTCGATGCGCCGCCGTGGGAACGCTGGTGGGCCTGGCTGGCGTATGCCATCGCCGCCGGGCTGCTGGCGATGTTTGTGCTCGCCCTGTGGCAGCGGCGCCTGGCCCAGCGGCACCGCTTCGATCTCTCCGAGCAGCAGCGCCAGCTCGCCGAGGCGGCGAGCGCGGCCAAGACGCGCTTCCTGGCCACGCTCAGCCACGAGATCCGCACGCCGATGACCGGCGTGATGGGTATGGCCGAGCTATTGCTCGCCACGCCGCTGCGGGCGGACCAGAACGACTACGCGCACGCCATGCAGCGCTCCGGCGCGATGCTGCTCAAGCTGCTCAACGACGCGCTCGACCTGGCCCGCATCGAGGCCGGCCGCTTCGAGCTGGAGCCCTCGCCGTTCGACCCGCGCGAACTGCTGCAGGACGTGGCGCGGCTTACGCTCGCCCAGGTGCAGGGCAAGCGCATCGGCTTCTCGCTGGAAGCGTCGGCCGACCTGCCGCCGGCGCTGCTGGGCGACGCCACGCGCATCAAGCAGATCCTGCTCAACCTCACCGGCAACGCGGTGAAGTTCACCGAGCGCGGCAAGGTCACCTTAAGTGCGCGCCGCCGTCATGGCGACGTGGAGTTCAGCGTCAGCGACACCGGCCCGGGCATTCCCGAGGCCAGCCAGTCGCGGCTGTTCCAGCGCTTCGAGCAGGAGGATGGCCCGCAGCGTCGCGCCGGCAGCGGCCTGGGGCTGGCAATCTGCCGCGAACTGGTGACCCTGATGGGCGGCTCGATCGAACTGGAATCGCGCCTGGCGCAGGGCAGCACGTTCCGCGTGCGGCTGCCGTTGCCGGAGGCCGCCGAGGAATCGACCGCCGAGTCGGTGATGCCGGCGGCGCCGGGCGAGCGGGCGCGGGTGCCGGTATGCCGCGTGCTGTTGGTGGAGGACGACGCCATCGTGGCGGCGGTGATTCGCGGCCTGCTGCAGGCGCAGGGGCATCGCGTCACCTACGTCACCCACGGCCTGGGCGCGCTGGCCGAACTGAGCAACGCGCGCTTCGACCTGATGCTGCTGGATCTGGACCTGCCCGGCGTGGACGGTTTCCAGGTGGCGCGGATGGTGCGCCAGCGCGAAGTCGCCGGCGAGCACCTGGCGATCGTGGCGATCACCGCGCGCTCCGGTGGCGACGAGGAGGCGCGCGCGCGCGCCGCGGGCATGGACGGGTTCGCGCGCAAGCCGATTTCCGGCGCGCAGCTGGCCGATGTCATCGAGGCGGTGCTGGTGCAGTTACCGCGCGAGGAAGCCATCGCTGGCCCGGCCAGCTGAGCGTCATCGCCGGCGCCCGCCACCGGCTCACATGTCGAACTTGTTCACCTGGAAACCGAGCCGCGCGTATTCGCGCCAACGCGTGCGCGAGCCGTCGCGCTCGGCCGGGTCGGCCGCCACCACTTCGAGCACGCGCTCGAAGCGCCCGGGGGCGCAGCCTTCGCGCAGGTTGACCACCAGCGGCCGGTCGGCGGTGTCGATGCCCGGCGGCACGATCAGCACCGCGGTGTCCGCATCGTCGTCGTCACCGGCGAGCTGGTGCGGGATGAAGGCGTCCTCGTCGAACGCCCACAGCAACTCGTCCACCGCCTCGGCCTGCTCGAAGTCGCGCACCAGGATCAGCGTGGGCTGCTGTGCGGCGAACGCGCGGCGCGCCAGCTCGCACACCAGCAGCAGCGGCTGCTCGCGGAAGCGCGGCTTGTCGATGAGGTAGAAGTCGGCGCGGGGCATCGGTCGTGGTCGCGTGCTCGTGGCCGTCATTCCAGCACAGGCCGGAATGACGGACGGGTCGGGGGTCAGGCGTTGACGCGGTCCAGCAGCCACTGCGCCAGCAGCGGCACCGGGCGGCCGGTGGCCAGACCCTTGCGACCTTCGTCCCACGCGGTGCCGGCGATATCCAGGTGCGCCCAGCGCTGGCCCTCGGTGAAGCGCGAGAGGAAGCAGCCGGCGGTGATCGCGCCCGCGCTCTTGCCGCCGATGTTGGCCACGTCGGCAAAGCCCGATTCGAGCTGGGTCTGGTAGTCGTCCCACAGCGGCAGGCGCCAGGCGCGATCGAGCGTGGTCTCGCCGGCGGCCAGCAGCTCGGCGGCGAGGTCGTCGTGCTTGCTCATCAGGCCGGTGGCGTGCTTGCCCAGCGCAATCACGCAGGCGCCGGTGAGCGTGGCCGCGTCGATGATGGTGTGCGGCTTGTAGGTCTGTGCGGTCCAGGTCAGCGCGTCGCACAGGATAAGGCGACCCTCGGCGTCGGTGTTGAGCACCTCGATGGTCAGGCCCGACAGGCTGGTGAGCACGTCGCTGGGGCGGTAGCTCTCGCCGTCGGGCATGTTCTCCACGCTCGGCACCACGCACACCAGGTTGGTCTTCACGCCCATCTTCACCGCGGCGACGAACGCACCGAGCACGCCGGCGGCGCCGCCCATGTCGAACTTCATCTCCTCCATGCCCGGGCCGGGCTTGAGGCTGATGCCGCCGGAGTCGAACGTGACCCCCTTGCCGACAAACGCGTAGGGCGCATCGCCCTCGGCACCGCCCTTGTATTCCAGCGCGATCAGGCGCGGCTTGTTGACCGAGCCGCGGCCCACGGCGAGCAGCGAGCCGAAACCGAGCTTCTCCATTTCCTCGTGGTCGAGCACGCGGCAGCTCACCGTCTCACCCTGGGCGGCGGCGAAGGCCTGCGCCTGTTCGGCGATGTAGGCGGGGTTGCAGATGTTCGGCGGCAGGTTGGCCAGCTCGCGGGCGAAGCGCACGCCCTCGGCGATCGCCACGCCCTGATCCAGGCCGGCCTGCGCCTCGGCGCCGGCCGCGAAGGCCAGGCTGGCCAGCTCCGGCTGCGCGCTTTTCTCGCGCGGCTTGAAGGTGGCGGTGTAGCGGTAGCTGGCGTGGTCGGCGGCCAGCACGGCGGTGCGCACGCGCCAGGCGGCGTCGCGGCCGGGTACGTCGATCTCGGTGAGATAGGACACCGCGCCGTCGATCGGCAGCCGGCCCAGCGCCCGCGCTGCGTCGGCGTTGACGCGCTGGTAGCGGGCGGCATCGAAGCCCTTCTGCTGGCCCAGGCCCATCACCAGCACGCGCTTGGCGGCGATGCCTGCGGGAGCAAACAGCATGCTGGCGCTGCCGCCCTTGCCGGTGATGTCGCCGCTTTCCACCTGCCGCTTGATCGCCCCGTCGGCCGCGCTGTCGATGCGCGCCGCCGCGCTGGAGAGCACGCCGCCTTCGTACACGCCGACCACCACGCAGGGCGTATCGACGGTTTCCGGGGCGGTGGAGGCGAGGCTGAACTGAAGCGTCATCGGAGGGTCCTGCGGTAGGCGCCGGCACGGCCGGACAGGCTAGACTTGCGGTTTGCCAGCGCCCCCGTGGGCGCGGCGCAAGCCTCTGATTCTATCGCATGCTGAGCATCCTCGACCGTTACTTCCTGCGCGAGCTGGGCCTGACCATGGCGGCCACGGCCATCGTGCTGGTGACGGTGCTCGCCGGCAGCACCTTCGCCCATGTGCTGCAGCAGGTGGCCAACGGCAGCTACCCGGCCAGCGTGATGTTCCAGGTGCTGGGGCTGAACATGCTCGATGGCCTGTCCAACCTGCTGCCGTTGTCCGGCTACGTCGGCGCGCTGTGGGCGATGGGGCGGATGTATCGCGAGAGCGAGATGCACGTGCTGGCCTCCTCGGGCATGGGCGCCCGCGGGCTGTTTCGCCCGTTGGCGATGCTGGCGGTGGTGATCGCGCTGGCGGTGGGGCTGGTGTCTCTCTGGCTGGGGCCGTGGGCATCGCGTACTTCGGCCGCGTTGATCGACGCGGCGAACCGCTCGGTGATCGCCGCCGGCCTCGATGCCGGCCGCTTCACCGAACTGCCGGGCAAGGACGGCGTGATCTTCGTCGACACCCTCAGCCGCGACGGCAGCCAGCTCGGCAAGACCTTCATCGCCACCGAGCGCAAGGGCGGCGACGGCCTGACCCATCTGCGCCTGATCACCGGCACGCGCGGCCAGCTGTACCAGGAAAGCGACGGCAACGGCCGCTTCCTCGGCCTGATCGACGGCTGGCAGTACGAGCTGCCGCTGGGCGCGGACAACTGGCGGCGCATCCGCTACGAGCGCAACGACGCCTCGCTGACCAACGTGCAGGGTGGCGACAGCGACGACGATCCCAGCCATAACCTCGACACGATCGCGCTGGCGCGCACTGACTCCAACGAGGCGCGCGCCGAGCTGGCCTGGCGCATCGGTTCGCCGGTGATGGCGCTGGTGCTGATGATGCTGTCGCTGCCGCTGGCGAAGCAGAATCCGCGCGAGGCGCGCTACGGCCGGCTGCTGCTGGCGGTGCTCGCGTTCTTCCTCTACTACAACCTGCTGGCGCTGTGTAACGGCCAGATCAGCAAGGGTCACTGGCACAGCTCCGGGCCGATGTGGGTGGTGAGCGTGCTGGCCTTTGCCATCGGTGCGTGGATGTTCCGCAACCAGTACCAGCCGCGACGCGTACGCGCGGGCCGCACGCCGCAGGTGAGCGCATGATCGCCCTGCGCCCGCGGCGGGTGGACTGGCTGATCGGCACCACCGTGCTGGCCTCGCTGCTCACCGTCTGGCTGATGATCACCGGGCTGGATGCGCTGCTGCAGTTCCTGCGCCAGCTCGGCCACGTCGGCAAGAACGGCTTCACCCTCGCCGACGCGGCGCTTTACGTGCTGGTGACCTTTCCGCGTCGGCTGTACGAGAACTTCGGCTACGCCACGGTGATCGGCGGCCTGCTCGGGCTGGGCAGCCTGGCAGGCAGCGGTGAGCTCACCGCGCTGCGCGCCGCGGGCATGTCGCAGTTGCGCATCGCCGCCTCGGCGGCGGGCGTGGTGGCGCTGCTCATCGTCGGCGTGGTGATCCTCGGCGAGACGGCGGCGCCGTGGGGCGATCAGAAGGCTCAGGCGATGCAGTTGCGCCAGCGCACGAGCGGCCTGGGCATGGCCGGCTCCACTGGTCTGTGGGCGCGCGACGGCCGTCGCGTGATCAACGCCAAGACCAGCCTGCTCAAGCAGGTAAACGGGCACAACCAGGTCGAGCTGGCGGACGTGCGTGTGTTCACCTTCAGCGAAGACGGCCAGCTCACGCGCTTCGACTGGGCGCAGAGCGCGGAGCACGATGGTCGCCAGTGGACGCTGTCGCAGGTGCGCAGCACCACGCTGGACGACAAGGGCACGCATACCACTCAGGTGCCAAGCATGCCGTGGGATGCGCGGCTCAATCCGCGCGTGCTGGAACAGTCGCTGGTGCAGCCGCAGTACCTGCCGATGCGCGACCTGCGCCGCAACATGAATTACCTCGAGGCGAACGGGCAGAGCCCGGGCGTCTACGCCGTGGCGTTCTGGACGCGCGCGCTGTATCCGCTCAACGTGCTGGTGCTGGTGCTGTGCGCGATGCCGTTTGCGTTCGGCAGCCTCCGCTCGGGCGGCCTGGGCAAGCGCATCTTCATCGGCATCCTGATCGCCATCGCCTGGTACTTCCTGCAGCAGGCGCTGATCAATTTCGGCACGGTCTACGGCGTGCCGCCGTTGCTGGCCAACCTGCTGCCGGCGACCGTGCTCGCGCTCGCCGCCTGGGTGTATTTCCGGCGGCATCGCTGACCCGTCGGCTCAATGCGCGAGCGTGTCCTCGCGGCCGAGCGCCGCGCGGCGCTGTTTCCAGGTCTCGGGCGTCTGTGGCTTGACGAACAGGGCGGCCAGCTCGGGATGTTCGGCCTTGGCGCGCGACTCGATGCGGCCGATGCAGGCCTCGATCTGCGGCGTGGCCAGCGCATCCTCGAACTCGGCACTGAGCGCGGCGACCACGCGGTCCGGCCCCATCTGCACCGTCATCACGCCGTTGGCCGAGCGCACGCCTGGATCGGCCGCCGCGATGCGCATCAGCGATTGGCTCACGCCCGGCCGCGCCGGCTCGCCGATCAGCAGGCCCTTGGTCTCGCGCGCCAGCAGCAGCGCCGAGCAGGCCAGCACCGCGGCGATGCCGAGCGAGGCGATGCCGTCGAACACCGGCATCTGCAGCCAATGCGCCAGCCCGATGCCGGCCAGGGCGATCAGCAGCCCGCTCAGCGCGGCGGTGTCTTCCAGCAGCACGGTGAACACGCTCGGGTCCTTGCTCTGGCGGAACGCTTCGAAGTAGCCGCGCTGGCCCTTGCGCTGGCGGAATTCGCGCAGCGCCACCCACCACGAACCGCCCTCGAACAGCATCGAAACGCCCAGCACGATCAGGCTCGGCAGCGGGTGCTTCATCGGCGCCGGCCTGCGGATGTGTGCGATGCCTTCGTACAGCGACACGCCCGCGCCCATCGCCAGCACCAGCAGGGCGACGATGAAGCTCCAGAAATACAGTTCGCGGCCGTAGCCGAACGGGTGGCTGTCGTCGGCCGGCTGCCGGGCCCGGCGCAGTCCGTACAACAGCAGCAGCTCGTTCACCGTGTCCACCAGCGAATGCACGCCCTCGCTGAGCATCGCCGAGCTGCCGGACACGCCGGCGGCGATGAACTTCGCCACGGCAATGCAAAGGTTTCCGATCAGCGCGGCCACCACCACCTTGTTCGACGACGCATGCGCGCGCGCCTTGCTGTCGGCCATGGGCGATTCCAGAAAGAGGGTGAGCGAGCACCATGCCCGCGGACGCGTCGATGGGCCGTGGACGGCAGTCCGGCCGGCGCCCACCGACGACGATGCCCTGCGTCCATGCCAGCTGAGCGTGCCGACCGGCTTGTCCGGCCACCGCGGCGAGGTCATGCTGCGCGTTCCCTTTTCGGCGTGAGGAGAACGGCAGTGGGCTGGGTGGATCTGCGCAGTGACACGGTGACCCGACCGACCGCAGCGATGCGCGCGGCGATGGTCGAGGCGGCGGTGGGCGACGACGTCTACGGCGAGGACCCCACGATCAACGCGCTGCAGCAGCGGCTCGCCGACGACCTGGGCTTCGAGGCCGGTTTGTTCGTGCCCACCGGCACGCAGTCCAACCTGATCGGGCTGATGGCGCACTGTGAACGCGGCGACGAGTACATCGTGGGCGCTGATGCGCATACCTATCGCTGGGAGGGCGGCGGCGCGGCGGTGCTGGGCTCGATCCAGCCGCAGCCGATTCCGCAGGACGCCGACGGCACCCTGCCGCTGGACAGGGTGGCAGCGGCGATCAAGCCGATCGACCCGCACTTTCCGCGCACCAAGATCCTCGCGCTGGAGAACACCTGGTGGGGCCGCGCGCTGCCGCTGGACTACCTCGCCGCGGCGCGCGCGTTCACCCGCGAGCGCGGCCTTGGCCTGCACCTGGACGGCGCGCGGCTGTTCAACGCGGCGGTCGCCTGTGGCGTACCAGGGCGCGAGATCACGCAGCACTTCGACAGCGTGTCGGTGTGCCTGTCCAAGGGGCTGGGCGCACCGGTGGGCTCGGTACTGGTGGGCTCGGCGGCGCTCGTCGACAAGGCACGGCGCTGGCGCAAGGTCGCCGGCGGTGGCTGGCGCCAGGCCGGCCTGCTGGCCGCCGCATGCACGTATGCGCTGGATCATCACGTGGTGCGCCTGGCCGACGACCACGCTCGCGCCGCGCGCCTGGCCGAGGGGCTGGCGGCGATCCCCAACGTGAAGCTGCTCGGCCAGCACACCAACATGGTCTACGTCGACGTGCCGGTGGACCGGCTGCGCGATCTGGACGTCCATCTGCGTGCGCGCGAAATCCGCATCGGCATCGGCTACACCCCCACGCTGCGCCTGGTCACACATCTGGATGTGGACGACGAGGGCGTGGCGCGCACGGTGGCGGCGTTCGAGGCGTTCTTCGCCGCGTAGGGTGATGGACGGCTTCGGTGCGCCGGTTATGCTGGGCCGACGTTCTTCATGGAAGAGGAGTTCCCGATGCGACACCTGCGCATCCTGTGGCTCGGTGCAGCCGTGATGCTGACCGCCTGCCGGCGACCGGGCGATGCCGCGGCCGGGCAGCCGCAGGCGAGCCTGTTGCCGCCCGATCAGGCATCCGCTCACGTGATCGCGGCAGCCCCGCCCGCCGCGCATGCCGCCGCCCCCGGCGCAGGTTCGCTGCCCGCACCGCCGCCGCCGATCCGTGCAGCTGCGCCGGACGGGGCGATCAAGCCGTTCGACTTCGCTGGAACCTCCGGTGGCGTCGGCCCGGCCGTGTGTCATTTTGACGGGCTCCATCTGCCCGTGGGCGCCAAGGTTTACGCCGCCGGTGGCTACGGCGGCGCGGCGCAGGCGTTCCAGATCGACCAGAGCGGTCATCAGGCCACCCGCATGGACGTGGCGGTGAACCAGCCATCGTCCCCAGTGGTAATGATGCTCGGCAGCTACGAACCCACCGTGTGGAACGTGGGCTGGTCACCGGGCACGCGCATCCTCGCGGTGCTGGTCAGCGGCTATCACCGGCAGGTGATCAACGGCCTGCCATCGGGCGTGCCACGCATCGTCAGCACCCACGACAACCACGGCGCCTGTCCGTCGTTCTCGCTGTCCGGCGATCGTTTCGACTCGCTCAATTCGGTGGCCCGGCAGGTGTTCGGGCGCAACGTCGACATGGTGTTCCCGGCGCGCAGCGGCAAAGTGCTGGTCAGCGAGAGTGGCGCCGAGGCGGGCCGCTGGGTGACCGACCGCGCAGCGCAGGCCGCCGAATCGTTCCGCCTGGCCGATACGCCGCTGGCTGGCGAAGCTGGACTGGAGGAAGCCGTGCGCAAGGGCTATCTGCGGGAGGCGACGCCTGCGGATGCGCGCGATTGGCAGATGGCCGCCGCCGCGACGCGGGGGGCGGGCGATGTGCCGCCGGTGTACGGCGGCACCAAACCCCGGCCGATCGGGATGTATAACGCCTAAGTGGTGCTGAATCCGTTAACCCATCCGGCAGGCCTGT